>CAZTPV010000205.1:0-2522 GCA_964615085.1 uncultured Desulfurococcales archaeon | reverse complement strand
AGCATAGCTGGACTAGATATATCATACTCTAAGAAATATGGAGGCGTAGCTGTAGCTACTCTCATAGATCTAAAGGAGCTAAAGCTCGTGGACTACTCAATAGCTATAGGAGAACCTCCAATACCTTATGTACCTGGATATTTAGCGTTTAGAGAAGCACCATTAATGTATGCAGCATATCTAGAACTAGCTCAACAATACAACATTGATGTAATAGTTATTGATGGCCATGGATTAGCCCATCCTAGATTTACAGGCATAGCTTCACATTTTGGTGCTGCCGTAAATAAGCCATCAATAGGAGTGGCCAAGAAGAAACTAGTAGGCGACTATGTAGTTGAAGAGGGTAAAACTTATCTAGTATATAAGGGAATTAAAGTTGCTGTTGTAGTAAGGTCTAAGCGTGGACAAAAACTATTTGTTAGTCCAGGATATAAAGTGAGACTTGAAGATGCCGAAGCGCTTATTAGGAAACTTCTAACTCCCTCCATCAATCTACCTCTACCAACCTACTATGCTGATAGAATATCAAGAGTCTTAGCTCGTGAACTCGATAGAGGTGTTAAACCAGAGTTGTTAAGATCGATGAAATCTCTAAACTTTTTCTTATCATAATAATCTTATAAACATGGTTTATTAGGCTTGCTACAAGATCTATCAGTACTCTGGAGGGAGGAGAAAAAGTGAAAGTATGGGAAGTTTCTCGAAGACCAGTGTTAGTATTTGATGAAAACACTCCAGTAGTAATAGTACGTGCAGAAATGAGGAGAACTGAAGAGCCTATAGCCGTACTAGTAAAGGATCTAAGAGAGGAGAAGTTCTCTGGATATCTTACTAGAAGAGAAGTAATACAAGTAACAAGCCACTATAGCAATTTAAGAGGAAAAGATCTAGCATTAACTCACCCAGCAATCTCACCAGAGGATGACATAGGTGAAGCAATTAGACTCATGAAGGAGGCAGGAGTTACAGCGCTACCAGTAATAAGAGACGAGAAAGTTGAAGGCATCATAACAGTAAACGACATTATCAACACTTTGTACAAGAGTACAACTCCTATAGCGACAACTGTTAATGAGGTATCAACCTTAGAAGGAATTGATGAGCTTATAGTAACGCCAGACACACCAATAACTAAGGTTTGGAGTGACTTCATCTATAAGGGCCTACTAGGTAAAATCGTTGTAAGATCTAAAGATGAAAGAATACCCATCGGTATAATAACGCCACGAGAGTTAATTGAGACTTCAAGATGGTTCTTTCATAGAGAGAGTGAGAGAGGCCTGAAATCAGTAGCTAAGGTTAGGACGATAATGCTAAGAGGTGTGCCAATAGCTACACCAGATACACCAATAGAGTATGTTGCAAAGGTGATGGCAGTAAATGACTACCCTCTACTACCAGTTATAAATGATAAGGGAGAAGTAGTGGCCGTAGTAACGGTATTTGATGTCGCTAAAGCATATCTAGAGGGAGCAAAGCCAAGAAGAGTGAGACCACCAAGAGTGATACCATTACCTATACCCATTACAGAGAAGGAGAGGAGACTTTACCAATATCAGTCAACTACAACACTACTTGAACAAGTCGTAGTCCCTAAACCTGCGGTAAGCCAGCTCAGCGGTATAACACTAAGGGATATTGCAAGAGAAGAACTACCGGCCATCACTATTAACGATACTGTAGAGCATGCTAGGAGAGTCATGATCAGATATAAGACAAACTACCTCATAGTCATTGACGACAAAGGGCATATAGCCGGTGTTATAACTAAGTGGAGCATGCTTAAAGCCATAGGACTGAAAGGACCATTATGGAAGAGGAGAACACACGATAGATACTTCATCGACTACATAATGGAGACTAATATACCTAGACTACCAGAGGACACAACAATCGAAGAAGCATGCTTGTATATGGTCGATAATAGAGCAGATGTGGTTATAGTTGTAGATAAAAATGATAACATAAAGGGCTTTGTAACCAAAGATGATATAGTTAATGCCTACTTAAGCTTTGGTGAAGGTAGAGCTAAAGTCCAGAATGTAATGACGCCTAAGAGGATAAGTGTAGTGCATCCCCATCATAGCTTATATCATGTCGTAAAAAGGATGGAGACCTTTTATCTTGATGCACTAACTGTAGCTGAGGGATCAAGGATACTAGGAGTTATTTCGGCAAACCGATTACCCTTCATAGCGTTAGAGGATAGAGTTGAAGGAATAAAGAGTAGAAGACTCATATGGGTAAGAAAATTAGTTAAGGGAGCAGCTAGAAGGGGACGATATGTAAAGGTTACACCATTACTAGCCATTGACGCTTTGGTACGAGTCAAGGACCACATAGAGCCTGAAGATGATCTAATAAATGCAATAAAGCTAATGACTCAAAATAATGTTGATGGAATACCTGTCGTCACGAAGAGCGGAGAACTAATGGGCACAGTAACCAAGACAGACATTGTAAGAGAGTTGGCAAGAACGGCTAAAAGACGTAGAGAGTTAAGATTACCATTACGTGTT
>CAZTPV010000204.1:0-5463 GCA_964615085.1 uncultured Desulfurococcales archaeon | reverse complement strand
CTAGCTATACTACTTAACATTAACTTATCTTTTTTCATCTGCTTAAGTCTTTGAACGGGATCAATTAGTATTACGTTATTAGGGTTAACTGCGAAGGTGGTCACTCCAATAAAGCAAGCGCGGTTGACACTACTTGTGATGGGTTTATCAACTATTAGATATGGTAGTGGATGAAAGCAGCCTTTAACATGTGCATAGCCATAGGGTGTTACTGCTATCCATCCTTCGACAGGCCCTCGTTCAATCAATACTTTACCCCCTAGACTCCCCAATATAGTCTAGGAGGATTACATTGTCTCGTCAACCTATCTATGAGGAGGAATTTGATGGAATAATACTATATGAGTATGAAGAGTTTGAGCCTAGAAGCCCCTCCTTCCTCGTACTAGGATTACCTGATACAGGTCTTGTGGGTGTTATAACAGTTAATCATCTCTGTAGCAGCTTAGGTCTTAAGGAGGTTGGTGGAATAGACTTTGCTAGAGTTATGCCACCAGTAGCAGTGATAAGAGGTGGTGAGCTTAAGACACCTATAAGGTTCTTCTTCAAAGACAATATAGTAGCTCTAGCCTCTGAGGCGCCAATCCCTCCGCAAGCCATATACCCACTCTCAAGCTTGATAGTAGACTATGCGCTTAGGAGAGGCATCAACTACATAGTCTCAATAGTTGGTATAGCCTCCCCAAATAGAATGGAGCTACCAAAACCAAGAGTATACTGGATTGCAAGTAACGAAAAGGCTCGAAAGCTTGTTGAAGGACTAAACTTAGAGAATTTCAGTGATGGCTACCTTGTTGGCCCCTATGCACAGATACTAAAGCAATGTGTTAGGAAGCGTGCATCGAATATTGTACTCTTAGCTGATGCTTACATCGAGTTTCCAGACCCTGAAGCAGCTGCTGAAGTAGTTCAAGTTCTATCAAAGATTATGGGCGTACAAGTTGATGTTAAAAAGTTGCTCGACGAAGCTGAGCTAATTAGGCTTAAACTTAGAGAGTTAATGAGGCAGACCAGGCAGACTATAGCTGAGATGCATAAGGTGAGTCCTCCAACACTTTACGCTTAGGTAGGAGGTGGAAGGATTATGGTAGAGGAGTTCTTTGAGGACCTTTATAGGAGGATAATGAAGCTTAGAAAGAGAGTATTGGATGAAATCGAGAGTTTAGAAAGAGACCTTGTCTCATCTAGATGGCGTCTAGATGGCACTTTAGAGCCTTTATACAATATATATGAGTATCCAGATAGGTATGTGATAATCTTTGATCTCGCTGGAGCGGATATCGATAGTATAGAAGTTAAGGTTGTTGACGATAAACTAGTCATTGAATCTAAGCTTGAGAAGTCAATAACCTACGGGGATCTCCATAGAACTATTGTCGGTAGGGAGATAAGGTTCCATAAGTATAGGCACGTTATACCCTTGCCTCCTGATGCAGACCCTCTAGGCATGAAAGTAAATGTTAAACCTAACAAGATTGTTGAGGTAACAATACCTAGGAGGGGAAGAGCCTAGTACACGTGAATGAGATGTGGAGGCCTTAACGGGGGCTGAGGGGTGATGTACTAGTTAAGGCGGGGTTTGCCGAATGAGATCCAGAGTTTCTGAGGACTTTCTCAGAGAGGCCAGTGATAGGGTTCGTCCGTTATATGCTCAAGGCTTCTTCTTCGTAGGCTACAACGTTATATCATACTACGTTGTCTTTGACTACCTAGATCCTCTAGGCTACTATGATGCTGTTAAGAGCGACGAGAAACTCTATGAGAACGAGATAGTTAAGCTTTACTACAATATGCAAGAGTCATTAAACTCCGAAGAGGTGTACGTTAATGGTGAGCGTGTTAAACCTCGAGTTGTCTTAGTCGATATAGGGTTTAGGTCTAGTAGGTCGAGACCCTACATAGTATTTGGTATAAGGTTTAAGGCTCCTACTAAAAGTGGTAGAAATGTTTATGAAAACAAGTATGAGCCAGAGGTAGCTGAGTATAATTACACTGCCTACTGGATTCTTCCTCCAGGAAGCCGTATATTGGAGGTAGATATGGGTGGTAGTAGAGAGGATTGGGAGATTGTGAGTGATAATGTGCTAGTTATCTACGGCTATAAGGGTGTTAAGACGAGTGGGTATGAGAAGATAGTATTTTATCTTCCGTAACTGCTCATTCATACCTTAAGGCGACTGCTGGAGGTATTTTAGCTGCACGATAAGCTGGCAGCAATCCTCCACAAACACCAACAGCTAAGGTTAGACCTATAACCTCGCCAACAAGTTTTGGTGTAATATCAGGTTTAGCTTTAAGAGTAAAACTTACCGTAACGCCGTGAATTGTTAGACCTTTCTCCGCTATGATATAAGCGCCTACAACGCCTAAACAAACGCCTATTACGGCCCCTATAAGACTCATAAGCAAGCTTTCAAGAATTATTAGTATCATAACGTGAGCGTTTGTGAATCCTATAGCTTTCAAGACACCTATTTCTCGAGTACGCTCCATAACAGTTGTTATCATTGTTGCAGCAACACCAGTAACTGCTACAGCAAATGCAGCTAATCCAGTTGCAAATGTAACAAAATTCATAGCATTAGTTATACTCGCAGCGATATTCGCTATAGCGAGTAGGCTTACAACATCAACTTGGCTTCCATAAACCTCCCTTAGAGTCCTAGTTATATTAGCAACATATGATGGATCCTCAGCTATTATTAATATTCCGCTCCATTTATTCATACCAAGAAGTCTAGGACCGGCGTTTAGCGGTAGTAGGATGACCTTATCTGGATTAACAAGTGATATTGCTCCTCCAAACTCAGCTGTTATACCGTCAACTACTATGTTTATTCTTTTAATTCTAATTCTACCTCCATGCTCTACCTCTCTAAGTGTAACCGTGATTACATCTCCTAAGTCATAGTACTCGTTACCATTGTTATCATAGGCTATTAGATAGCCTATAACAGCATGCATTACCTCAGTGGGCGGTGGTATAGTCCCTTTAAGTATGTGTACACTCCTTATAGCCTGAAAGAAGGCGTCAACAGGTAGAGCAAACACTTGAACATTTACTATTTTCCCTCCTCTACGGACAATGCCCTGTGTGAAGTAGAACGGTACGGCTCGTTCAACGCCAGGTAGGGTTTTCATGAACTCTAGGTCTTGTTGAGTTAGCTGGTACTGGCTACTGGGAAATACAGCTATTAAATTTTGGCCTATTCCCTGTATTTGCGAGATTATGTAGTTAGAGTACCCTTTAACAACACCCGTTATGCTAACTAGTGCTAGAGGGCCTATAGATATCCCTACAATAGTTAGCAGGGTTCTTGACTTGCGTTCGGTAAGTCCCTTTGCAGCAAGCTTTATGAAATCAAGTATAGGTAGTGGCATGACTATACCCTCATCCAGTCACATTGTATAAGCCTTACTATCTCTTAATTCTTAATATCAGGTAGTTCTAAATGTTAATGCTGAATTGTTCTGTATGCCTCCGATACATTTTGTATATTAGTGTAAAAGCAGCTACCAAGAAGACCGTAACAGCAATTATGACTATCAGTATATGTGGCTGAGTTAGCACAGATAGTATAGCTTGTTCTTTATGCACTATCGTCCTAGTTTTTACGAGTGCCTTCTCCACAACTACTCTATAGGACTTAACATACATGTTATCGTACTCATCATAGTAGGTTACTGTAACATTTACAGTTTTAGGTGGTGTTCGAGCATGCAGTGTTACTCGAAATGGTATCTCAGAACCTGGCTCAACATCTCCCACCATGGTCAGGCTTGAGGCTTTAGCTGTGGATGCATTAACAGTCAATCTATAAGCAGTAGAACTACCAAGATTAATTATTGTGCCATCAACGTATACTACCCCGTTACGGTACTTTGCCTTAAGGTTCTTGACCTCAATTTTAATGTATGGTGCTAAGATTAGGGCTAATGTAGTGTTAAAGGTATTGTAGTTTCCAAGTTGGTCTTGGTAAAATATGACTACTCTAAACATTACTGTTCTACCGTACGAGGGGCCTAACGACTGTTGTTGGATTGTTGAAGGTAATGTAGCTACAACATACCTTAAGTGTATGAGTTCGTTTGGCTTAACTATAGGTATGTATTTTACTGCATCTGATACAACGATATTTGGTGTTATAGGCAGTAATGCTACATAGACGTTATATGCGGGAGCTAACCCTTCTTCAATAAGGTTTAGTGTAAGTTTACCTACTCCTCCTCTAATCTGCGTTAAAGGTGACGTCCATACCTTAAAGCTTGTTATTCCTAAAGGCAGCGATACAGTTATGTTATTACAAACTGTATGTCTTGAGCCCCAATAATCTATGAAGCTTATACAGAGTTCAATTCTATTTCTAGTACTCGTTAAGTTTAGTGGTGCATTAAAGCTGATTTCGTATCTTAGAAGAGTAGGGCCAGTAATAGTTGTTTGCTCAATTGATAGGCTATATGATTTCCCACCCAACATTTGTGGTGCCTTTACTGGTGCAGGTATATTAATGATTCTTGTTGGCGGTGCCATAATAATGTTGGAGCAATTAATCCCTGTAAACCCTTTTGGCAGTTTCACTATCATTATGGGAACGTAGATAGGGTCTTTGTATGGGTAGTTAACTAATAAAGTTAGCTTAATACCCCTCTCGCCAGGCTTTAATGTCTGAGTTACGCTGTAGGAGACTATGCTGAATTTAGGTAAATGGGAAATCCTTACTGGAATATTCAGAGTCGTATAGTTCTCTACAAGCGTGTCACCAGATTTTAAGAGGTAATGAAGTCTTAACTTTAGCGTATACACTCCTGGACTGAGATTACTTGGTATTGAAAGTCTATATGTGAGGACTACCTTCTGGCCTGGTTCAATATTGCTTATATAGGTATAGTTTGAAAGTGGTTGTGCAGCCCTTATGCCATACCTGCATTCAAGTACTGCTTCAAGACTAGCTATGGTGTATGGATAATTATTATCAAGAACTATGTTTAGTCTAGCGTCATTCGTACCTGGGTAGACGTGATAGCTATTCTCCCAGTCTACCTCCTCAACAACTATACCATAATGCTTGTAGCCTAAAACATGTAGGGTTATAGTTCTATTATACCTTATCGGTATTCTTGTACCAAAACTAGTAAAGTAGCCAGTAACTTCTATTACAAGCCTATAGGCTCCTGGAGGTGTTGAGGATAAGTCAAGATACGTGGTTTGGCTGCTTGAAGTATAGGGTTCAAGCACTCCTATGAAGAGTTTTCTCTCTAAAGGTTTACACCAATGTCCTATGGGCCTAATCTCAACAATTATACCTTGAAGATTATACCTGCCTGTGTTCGCAATAACTAGGGTTAGGGGATGTTTAGAAGTGAAAGCATATGGTCTACTCGGTTGTCGTGCCCCCCAGTAAACATCCAGTAGTCTTAGCTGTGGGATATAGGAGGTTGGGTTAGAGACTTGCACTCTTAACC
>CAZTPV010000203.1:0-4078 GCA_964615085.1 uncultured Desulfurococcales archaeon | reverse complement strand
TAGTAAGGCTTAGAGGAGCACAGGGTACAGCCTACCTAGCACTACTAGGAGGCATAGCTAATAGTGAAGCAGCACTAGTATCATGCATAGAGATGACTGAGCATGGTGAACGTGAAAAACTAACACCACACCTATCAGTGTTAACGAACGCTGCAATGCTCATAAGGAACCTAGTAATAGCTTTTGGAGCAGCCTACGCAAGCATAGGCTATGGGGCAACAGAGGCTGTTGCACCACTAGCACTAGCATCCATAGCTGCTCTAGCACCACTACCACTATCCTGGCACAGTATCGTCCGTAGAGCAAGACTCCTAAAGGTACCAGAGATAGAGAACCCACTAAGCTTTGGAACAGCCTTCAAGACAACACTAGTATACCTGGTGATAGCCCTCGCAGCAAGCCTAGTCAAGAACTACTATGGCGGCATGGGGCTCTCCGTTGTAGCTCTCGCAGGAGGATTCGTTAGTAGTAGTGCAACAATACTAGCCTTCTTCACAAGCCAGCTAAGTATTAGAGAGGTGGCAGTACTAAGCGTCTACGCAACCATAGCATCAATACTAAACAAGCCACTCTTCGCCTACATAGCTAGTGGAGACGCTAGAGTAGCGTACCGAGCCCTACTAGGATCACTCCTACAAGCAGTACTAGCAGTAGCTGCTATAGCCCCACTAATACCGAGAATAACTGGGTGAAAACCTTAAAGCCTAGAGTAGCCTATGAGGGGTCGCTAAGAAAGCCTAGAGGCTACAGCCTACACCAAACGTTCCAAGCATACAGCCTACCATGGATGTATGATGGCTCTAGAGCATACATGGAGCTGTGTAGCGGTAGCATAGCCGTACTAGAGGAGCATGGCGATGAGATAACCTATAGGGTCTACGTGGTGGAGGGTAGTAGGTGCTGGGAGCAAGAAGTTGAAAGCATACCAGAAGCCATAGGGTTGAGAGAAGACTACACTGAGCTACATAGGCTATGTGCTAGCGACCCACTACTATCATGCATACCTAGAAGCATACCAGGCTACAGGCTTAGGAGGCTAACAGTATGGCAGGCAATACTAGTAGCAGTATGCCAGCAGAATGCAAGCTTCAAGCAGGGATGGACAATGCTCTACAACATCTACGTGAAGACTGGTAGGAGAGTGAGACTAGGAGAACACACCTACATAGCAACACCAGAACCCGGGAAGCTAACCCTAGAGGTGCTTAGAGAGGCTAGACTAGGCTATAGAGCTAGAACAGTCATGGAGATAGTCTCTAAAGGGCTTTGGAGACTAGACTGTAGTAGTGTCGAAGATCTTAGAGAAGCTAGAGGAGTAGGAGACTACACACTAAACCTCGTAAAACTACTAGCCTGTAGAGACTATGACAGCCTACCAGTAGATAGGTGGCTTAGAGCACTAGCATCAGAAGCATACAGAGTCAATCCTAGAAGCGTTGAGAACGAGCTTACAAGAAGGTTTAACGGGTGGAGAGGACTAGCAGCACTACTAACAACCATAGCGTTTGACGCTGAGCCACTAAGAAGAGCACTAGAAAGGCTTAAGAGGGGTGAAAACTGTCCAGGGAAAACACACCCATCACCACTAACACTATGGAGGTACCTGCCTAAACCAAGCTAAGCCTACAGCTAGCTGAGGGGGCTAGGGTATGAGTGAAGCTAGAGTCGTAGGCTTCCAAGAACTGTGTAGGGGTAGACGCTTCGTATTCGGCTACGCACTACTAGAAGTATCCGGTAGGCTCTACAAGAAGGACCTACTAGTCCACCCAGGAGCAGTAGTAATACTACCACTCCTAGATGGAGAGCGCATCGTAATGGTTAAACAGTATAGGATTGGCCCTAGGGAATGGATCTACGAGCTCCCAGCAGGAACGATTGAGGAGGGTGAAGACCCTAGAGAGACAGCTGCTAGAGAGCTAGAGGAGGAGACAGGGTATAGAGCATCAAGAATAGTAAAGCTATTCTCAATGTACACGAGCCCAGGAACATCAACAGAGATCATACACGCATACCTTGCACAAGACCTAGAATACGTTGGAGAGAAGCCGGAGGAGAGTGAAGCAATAAGAGTAGTCGTTAAGAACATCAACGAGGTACTGGACATGATTAGGCGTGGGGAAATAGTAGACGCTAAAACCATAGCAACAATACTCTACTACAACCAGTATGTTAGGCGTAGACGGGAACCTCTATGAAACCCCCAGCCACCCCCTACTGTAGAGTGGGAGGGCCCCCACGACACCGCGGAGTACCCGCGACCCCCTAGAGGGATGAGTGGGGGTGCCTTGCGGCCGCCTCAACCACTATGGTGTATGAGGGGTGAGTGGCTCGTTAGCGAAACGCGTTAGGCTAGCACTAGTGTCAACGTATCCTCCAGAACACTGTGGTGTAGCAGAATACACTAGAATGCTAATACTCTTCCTTCGAAGCCTAGACCCCTCAATAGAGTTTAGAGTCTATAGCCCTAAGAGTGTAAGGGTAGACGAGTACCGTGAACCCGTTAGCGGTGTTCTCGTCAAGCCAGCGTACATGAAGCAAGAGAACTCCTATAGGGGCCTACTAGACGCTCTAGCAGAGGATGATGGAGCAACAATACTACACCTACAACACGAGTACGGGATATATGGGTCGAGCATAGAGCTTGCTGAGAGGCTTAAAGAGGCTAAGAGGGAGAGGCTAGTAAGGATAGTAGTTGTCACAATGCATACAGTCTACCACCCACTAGCAATGAGGCATGGAGCACTAGAGTTCCAGAGAGCTATTGGAGAGGTAGCAGACGCAATCATAGTCCACAGTAGGCTACAGGAGTTCGAGCTACAGGTTGAGGGGGTAGACCCATCAAAGATCTACAGGATACCTCATGGAACACTCCTAAACCCCTACCTTGGGACACCAAGACACATACTACTATCAAGCCTAGGTGTAGACCCTCATCCAGGTAGGTGGCTACTAACAGTACCAGGCTTCCTACGTAGGGATAAGGGGCTAGACATACTCATAGAGGCTCTAAGCATGGTTAAAGCAAGAGTTAGAGTGCTAGTAGCAGGTGAGGTTAAGGATAGAAAGCTACTAGAAATGCTCGAATCAGATGAGAGAGTAATACTGATACAAAGATACCTTACAAGCGACGAGATACTAAGAATAGTAGCTGCAGCAGACATAATAGTACTACCATACCGGGATAAGCCTGGAACATACGCTGTAAGTGGAATCCTACACCTCTCAATGGGGGCACTCAAACCAATAATAGGTGCTAGAACACCAAGACTAGTCGAACTATACGAGTACGCACCAAGACTAACAGTACCACCACAAAACCCTAGAGAGCTAGCAAGAAAGATAAAATGGACCATACAACACTACGACTACGCTGTAGCCTACGCATCAACACTATACAGCTACGCTGTAAGAACACAATGGGCTAGGATGGCAGCTAGACACATAGGAGTCTACCACCAGCTACTACACCAGGTAAAGCCTATGAGGAGCTGAGGGCACACAGAAACCCCTACACGGGGGGATGTAGACCAACCCTACCCGCGCCGAGGCAAAGCCATGACACTCCTAAGGATAGTTGTTAGGAGTAAGCGAGACGCAGATGCTGTTCGAGCAGCAGTCAACAAGTTCTACCAGGACTGGAGTATTAGTGTAGAGACTCTCCAGGGTGCTAGAAGAGCAGAGGATATGGCTGAAAAACTAGTACCGAGAAGCCAGTACACCATAATCCTCCTTGGAAGAGAGGATGAGGAGGAAGCATACAAGCTCCAGAAGCAACTACCACCAACACACGTAGTACACGTTGTACCAAGAGCACGAGTTAGAAACGCTAGGCTAGAGATGATAGCATGGGAGACTCTAAAGGCTAGAGCGAGACTAAGAGCAACACTACTATGGCAGGAGAACCCACCCTCACACATAATAGCAGTATACCATGATGGAGCCAAGACGATCTTCAGCCCCGGAGTAGAAGCAGACATACACCTCCTAGAAGGCTCTGGAGCAAAAAGGATAGCAAGACTCCTAGGAGTAGAAGAGCCTAGTGGAGTAGTAGTACTAGCTAGGAGTAGAGGCCAAGAAC
>CAZTPV010000202.1:0-11063 GCA_964615085.1 uncultured Desulfurococcales archaeon | reverse complement strand
CCAGTACCTAGATGTACAACCTTAGGTACAAGGCCGTGAATACCCTGAATCTCTCCATAAGCTTCAAACCTTATCCTAACCTCACGGTAGTAGTGGTGACCGTGACTCACAACTTCAAGTCCAACATCAAGCCATGCAGTCTCTGGTACAAGGTGTGGTGCAGCAACATACCCAGTACACCCAGTTGGGCCAGCCTCAAGACACTCAGCAGAACTTGTAATCCTCATTAGCTCTCTAGGGTTCCTCAATAGGGTGTAGAGGCTAGACTCTATGATAGCCTTGAAGAAGCTCCTACCATGCCTTACAGCAGCTAGGTAGGCTATTACTGAGGCTGGTAGCCTAGAAGGTATGTTGATCCTTCTACCATGGATTATAGTCCACCCCTCAAACAACAGCACAGCCCTAGTGAATACTGCTCCACTAGCACTGGTAGTAACGTTGCCACTACCACCCCAAAGTCTTAGAGAAGCTAGTATAATCCTAGTCATCGTGATATTGAAGCCAGCAACCCTAATGGTTACTGGCTTTCTAAGCCTAATCGAGAAGTAGTCGTGTTCAGGGCTAAACCATAGCGTTAAGGGTAGTGGTGCTTTAAGCACAGCTCTACCAGCGTCAATACCAGCTCTAAACACAGTGTAGCTTAGCTGTTGCCCTGCCCCCGTAAAGCCTGGTGTTAATACGAACCTTAAACTAGCGTTGTAGAGTGTTATAACCATGCTACCATTATAGATGCTCTTAGACCTACCAGCCATGCTCTCAAGGACAAGGCTTCCAGTAAGCCTTAGAACCAGCCTGCTAGTATTGTAGGGTCCATGCCTTGAGACTAGTACTAGCGTTGATACAGTCTTATTGGTTTTAACTAGCCTCTCACCCTTAGACGCTAGTAGTACAAGCCTACCAATATCTCTTGAGAGGCCTCTAATACCCTCCCAGGCATAATAGTAGACTGAGGACTTGCCAACATAGCCAGTATAGATGTCTACAAGGCTATGGCTTAGGGAGAAACTATACTTCTTTAACACGAGCTCTATACCGCCAATCCTAATAGGCTTACCTGGCTTCAAGGTGTAGGTTTTAAGGTAGAAGTCGTTGAAGGCGAAAGTACCACTAAGAAGCACACCTATAATGGTTAACGTGAACCCTAAGTGGATTATACTGAGAGTTAAGCCATGAGCTCTCCTCCTAACAGTGGAGTAGGCTAGGTAGAGTACAACTGATGAGAAAGCTATACACGCCCACACGAGGCCAAAACCCATCATAGTACAAGTAGAGCTTGGAGTTAGAGGTGCAAGGTTTAAGACACGAATACCAGCAGCAAACCCAACAATGGACGCTACAAGGCTAGTAGCTATGAGTAAGCCTATGTACCCTGACCATCCAAGCATGTCGCCCAGAAACGCTAGTGGCGTAGCAGCAAGCATGACTATCATTAAGGGGTAGAGGACTGGGTGGTAGAAGCTAATACCACTACCCATCTGAGGCACACTAACTTCAACACCAGCAGCAACCATGAGGGATGGAGTAAGTAGTGCAGCGTAGACAAAGGCGGCACTAGCACTTATAGCTGCTGCAGCGATAACGAGGCCAGCTCTTGATGGGCTACTAGCAAAGCTCCTACGTGCATCACGAAGCGTATCCTCAAGCCTCCTAGCAGTGACGTATAACGTGTAGGCTAGAGGTGCAAGAGCAGAGGCTAGGAGCATGTATGAGCCGATGCTAGGTGAAGCGAAACTATGGAGTGGGCTAAGACCAGTACGAGTAACGTACATGGCTAGAAACACGCTACTAACAACAAGTGCTAGGAGAGGCCTAGAAGCAGACCTTACAACACTACGTGTGTGAAGCCAAGCAGTAGCAACAAGCCATACCATAAGCTCACTAGTCTCAACTGGATCCCAAGCCCAGTAGCCACCCCAGCCAAAAGTCTCATAGCTCCAGTAGGCACCAAGCATTATGCCTATAGTGAGTAGAGCCCAGCCAACCTCGAAGACTGGTAGGCACCTCCTCTCCTCAACACCAAAGAGCATAGCTATAGCGGCAACAGCCATGAGCGCATAGCCGCCAAAGGTTGTTAGAGGGTGAGGGTAAAGCCATATACTCTTCAGCAGGGGGTTAAGACCAGCACCACTAGCAGGAGGGTTTGGTAGTAGTGTGAAAGCACCATTGAGAAACGCTGAAGCAATACCAACAAGTAGTACAGATGATAGAGAGGCTACTAGCCACCTACCAATCCTACCCCTAAACCCTAGGATGGCCAAGATAGCTGCACCAGCTATAACAGTGAATAGTAGTAGGCTACCACCACCACTAGCCCACGCACTAGCAAGCCTCATCCATAGGGGTAGGCTTGGACTAGTCTCCCAGTAGACGTCAGCAAGGCTATAATCTAGGATAGCGTATGGAATCTCGTATACAGCCCATGAGGCTAAGACAAGGATACAGGCAACCCTAAGAACTCTTGAAGCTCTCTCATCACCTCTCAAAGCCATGTAGAGACTAGCACCAGCAGCGAGAGCAGCAAGTAGGGGCAGAATACCAGTATAATGTATGGCCACTACTCAGCACCCTATCCGATCAAGCCGCTAGAAACAAGTTCCGGGTAAATAAAAATGTCTAGAAGAGGCCAACACCATGGGCTACAAGTGCTGCACCAGCAGCAATCATTACAAGGCCTCCAACAACTTCTAGTAGTCTACTACGCTTTGTAAGCTTCTCAACAATACTCCTAGCCTTAGAGGAGGCGTAGACGAGAACCCCTAGAGGCAACCCAACACCAAGAGCGAAGGAGATAGCGCCAGCAGCACCAGCAACAAGCCCCCCAGCAGCAACAAGTAGTAGAGCACCTATCACGATAGGCAGGTTACACTGTACTGCAAGAAGACCATAAACACTACAGAACCCTACAAACCCGCGGCCACGAAGCCTAAACCCACCAATAAAGGAGGGTACTCCAAGCAGACTAGCAGCACCAGCAGCAGCAATAACGCCACCAACAACGGGCAGAAGAACCCACTGTACAGCCTGGACAACACCACCTAGAGCAAGGAAGCATAATGAGACAGCTATAACACCACCAGTAGCTGCAAGAGAACATAGAATAGCATTACCATACGTAACACCCTCACGAGACAAGCTAGAAGCGTAGGAGACTAGTAGGGGTAGAACACATGGAGAGAATGCTGCAACAACACCAGCAGCAGCACAGGCGAGTATGGAGATGATGAGGACACTCAAACCACCAGCACTAGCAGGTAGACTAGTAGGAGAAGCTACACCTGCACCTCCAACACCTAGAGACAAGCTTATAGTAGTGTTAGGTACCTGTGGAGGCCTAACCCCCCTAGCAATACCGGACAGGTAGTCTAGCAGGTAGGCTACAGCAATAACGTCAAGACTAGAAATGTTGTACTTCAAGCCCATAGAGTAGACCTTAGAGACTAGCCCTACAAAGCCACCATAACGCTTATCAAACGGGTAAACACTAGCAACAATACTACCAAGCTTAGACTCTCTAGCCCAAGCCTCAACACCAGCACGGGAGGTAGAGGATAATACTCCATGGCAGCTTGAGCAGTACTTACCGTAGATCCTCCAGCCCCTGTAGACAACACCCCTAACACCACCATAGACCTTAAACGCTACTGCGTCAGCGACGCTAATGAGCCATTCCCTTAGACCCTCAACACTACTAAAACCACCAACATGCCTTGCTACCGGCTTACCCCCATAGAACACCATGAATGTTGGTAGATCATAGACGCGATACTTGCTGAACAACACCATAGTACTCCTCTCAAGCAGCACATCATACAGCTTCATAGGTAGTTTGCTCGAGGTCTCAAGACTACTCCACAACGGGTACATGTGGCGACACTCTGGGCAGGTCTCAGACCTAAACATGACAGCTACTAGAGTCTTCTTAGAGCCTAGGACAACAAGCTTGTTGAAGAGGCTTGGCGAGGTTATCGTGTACACACCAACACTACTAGTATAGGCTCTACAAGAGCTAGACTCTAAGAGCATGAATGTGAATGCAAGACTAAACCCGATAACCGTAGCGGCTATAAGCCATAAGCCAGCTCTACGGGGAGGTACACCACGAATCCTAAGCCTAGAGCCACGAGCACTAGAACGCTTAGGCACAGTACTACACCCACCTAACCACTCAGGCTATCTGGCTCAAGCTAAATAATAACCCTAACCCTCCCCAGATAGGATACGGTGGTAGCCTACACCTCTGAGGCTGTATGGTGTTGGAGGATAAGCTTAGAAGCCTACTAGACTCCCTCGATAGGGTTTGGCAACAAGTACTAGAGGTTATAGAGGACGAGGAGTCTAAGGCATCAGCCTACACGAGGCTAGCACTAAAAGCACCACATGGAGAGGAGAAGTACAAGCTAGTACTCGTAGCAATAGACACTATACTACACCGAGAAGTCATGTGGGCAGTACTAAGAGCACTAGAGGAGTCAAAACAGCTTATCCGCGAAGCAATAAGAACTAAGCCAGAGGCTCTAGAAGCAGGCCTTGTAGAAGCTCATGAGACGCTAGAAAAGCTTGCAGAAGCCTCATACCAGGAGCTTGCAAGCCTAGCACCAGAAGAGACTACACTAAAGAGGCTACTAGAGATGCTAGCTAGCGAGGAGAAAAAACACGATAGGCTAGTAGGGGAGATCGTAGCGTTGATTAGGAGACACCAAGCCTCTCAAGAATCTCACTAAGCCTCCTACAAACCTCCTCAGCACTAAGACCCTTCAAGCCATCAACAGCCCTAGCAACATCCTCTGCCCCAAGAGCACTACGTAGCCAAGCCTGTAGATACCCCATTGAGATAAGCCAAGCAATAACCTCTGGCTCAACAATCCTGTAACGGACAATAGCGTAGAGCTGCTCAAGACTGCGAACAGCAAGAGTCACCGGAGAACCCTGGTAGACGAAGTAGAATGGCTCACCAGCAACCCTCACAACACGACTAGTAGGGGAGCTACTAGAGCCACTAGAACCATGCCCAGTAGAGGACCCTCCCCCACTACCAGAAGAGGACTCACCCTCTCCAGCAAGATAGTAGGTTCCATCAGGCCTCTTAACCAGGTAGCCTCTCTTAACAAGCTGATCCATATACTTCTTAGCAGTCTGTCTACGAACACCAAGCCTTCTAGCCATCTCCTCAGGAGTCATAGGCTTCTTAACCTTCTCAAATACTTCAAGAACCCTCTTAAGCGAGCCAGGAAGCTCACTACTAGTAGACAAGATTCTATAAGCACCCCCCACCCCCAGCCTCCAAGACAATTAGTCTAGAACACCAGCTGTAATCGTAGAAAAGCAGTTCGCCTAAACACGTCATGGTAAGGCTACACGAGGAAGACTTCTCAAAGGATAAGCCTAGAGTCAATAGGATTAACGGTGGACTCCTAGCTGATACCATTAAACCATATTTAAGGGGGGTTAAACCGTACCAAGAGTGTACGAGAAGAGTGGTGGCAACATGCCCCGACAGACTAGGCTAATCATACTAGGCTTACTCCTAGCCCTAGCAGTCTCAAACGCTTTCTGGCTAGCAGTATACCAGAAGCAGAACCTGAGAATACATGCACTCATAGAGAACATTACAAGCTATAAGGCTCAAGTAAAGCAGCAGGCTCTAGAGATATCAAACCTCTACGAGAACATGTCAAGCCTACAACTAAAATACGGTAAGCTATGGTCTAAGTACAATCAGCTCTACAACATATTGAAGCAGGGGCTACAAGTGCTAGAGGAGGCTGTCAAAAACAATGGAACAGCTCCAACAAACAATGCAACACTACTAGCAGCAAGCCTTGGACTACTACTAAGAGCGTATAATAGCTTAAACTCAAGCCTCTCAAGATTCGCAACACTAATATGGCTACATACGAGCATAGGGCCACAAACAAAAGAGCTCTTCGACCCAGATGCAGCTAGAGGAGTACTACTAGAGTATGTGACTGGACGCCTATGGAACCCTAAACACCCTGAATGGCTTGACAAGGATATTAAAGCCATCTATGACTGGGTTGTAAAGAATATCCACAACGTCCCAGACTCAGCCTTCCCAACACTCAAGATAGTATACATAAACTTCACTGGTAAGCTCCTACCCAAGGAGATTGTCTTTGGAATGCACCACGAGTACGTGCAGGGTGTAACAGAGACCTTAGACCGTAGAGCAGGAGACTGTGAAGACCAGGCAATACTTACAGCAAGCTTCCTAGAAGCATACCTACAACACCTAGGTAAAAGCTTCATGGCATGCATTGTAGGCCAGGGGATAGAGCACTGTACGGCAATGGCGATAATAGATGGTAAACTCTACATCCTAGACACGGCAGAAGACTACTACGCTTCAACAACAATACCGGTAAGCGGTATAGAGAACTGGCTAGCCTACCTAGGCTGGAGGCCACAAGACGTACAACAAGTCATAGTAGTAAACGACCAAATGTACAAAGTCTATGATGGGCTAACACCCTTCGAATCCGATGTTATTAAGTGGGTTCAGCAGTCTAAGCAATACCTTAAGAAAGGATGGTGGTCAAGATAGCCTAGAGCCCTCCTGGGGGTGGCATGGAGCATCATGAATGAAGCCTACACGTCCAAGAAGATGATAGCAGTAATACTAGTCGTTGGAGCCCTACTAGGAGTCCTCGGACTAATAGCGCCAATGAAGACGGCTAAAGCGGTCAAAGTCATAACAGTGAAGGTCATACACGCGAGAACAGAGAAAGTCTACCAGCACCTACCAGACGGTAGAGTAGTTGAAGCCTACGCAGACATCTACTACCCTGAAATACTAGTACTACAGGAGTACCGTAACATGATAACACTGGGAACAGTCAATATAACAGTGCACTGCAACTGGACAGGCCCATGGGGTGCAACAGTAATACTCGAACTAGTAGACCCAGGCTTTAGAATAGGGCCAACAACATTCAAGCCAGTAGTCCCAGAGTGGCAGATATGGGCTACTGGAGGATGTGAGATAGGTCCAGGAGCAGAGATAGCAACAGTACCAGGAGCAGGGCACTACGGCTCCTCAGCAACATGCTACAACGTGACACTATACCCACACTACAGGTACTGGCAGGAGGCTAGAATACACTATGGTGAGGTACGTAAGACAAAGATCTTCCTAGGCATAAGGATAACGCTCTTCGACACTAAGGGAGAGGTCATAGGTGGTGCAGGAATAATACACGTATACACACCAGACGAGTACGCACCACCAGTATACCTATACCTAGCGGAAGCACTAACACCCGTAACAGCCTCATCAAGTAAACCAGACCCAGTAGCATATGCGGCAACAGCAGCAATGATAATACTAATAGGCTACACAGCCTACATGCTAGCAGCAAGAATGAAGCCACGCCGCCGTAGACCAAGAATAGTCTAAACCCCCACCCCCTATGCACATAACATGTTTTCTCCAAGCTCCCCATAATCTAGGATGAGGGGCTCTCTCAACACTACTATTTGTCGGAGATGGCTCTCCAGTCTCCTACACCTAGCTCCTTTTAAACTGGGCGCCCGAAGATCTTCGGAGCCCCACATATAACAATTTAGTTAGATACATGCTGAAGCCTAGTATGGGGAGCCCAGCATATATGCTATTAAACGTGACTATGACTCTAAGCCGGGTCTAAGAATGGCTACAATCTTGCAAGTATATGCTCCGTATATATGAGTAAACATTCCACAACGTAGAAGAGGAATTTAAAGCTAACCTATGGAGGGGCTTGCGGAACGCATTTTTAGAGGGGATAATGGGTGAAGAATTGGTTGGATAGTGTAGAAGGGTGTGAAAGCTATGGACAGAGTTCTACGCGTAGCCTTTGCACTCATTGCAATTGCTGTCGTTGTCCTCGCATCAGCCGCACCAGTAGCAAGAGCAAACTGGGTTTGGGGACGCTCAACCCCACTACTAACCAGCCATCTAACTAAAGCAAGCCAGGCATGTGTAAGCTGCCACAACTATGCAACACACTTCATTGTAGACGACTGGAAGAAGAGCATGCACTACAGAGTTGGCGTAGGCTGCTATGAGTGCCACGCAGCTAACCCAGGTAGGCCAGACGCCTTCGAGCACTTTGGCTTCAAGATAACCTACGTCGTAACACCAAAGCAGTGTGCACGCTGCCACCCAGCACAGGCAGAGGAGTACCAGGAGAGCGTACACGCATTCGCTGGCATCCAGTGCTACCTACTACCAACCTTCCCACTATTCTGGGTAAGCGTAGTAAAAGCGCCATTCGCATGGCCTGAGAAGGTTCCACTAAGCTACATTAAGACCTTCAACATCGCCAACTACAAGGTGTGGAAGAGCCTACCAGAGGTCTACAACTACGTAATGAAGGCTACTCACGGCGAGCCAGGTATTGTAGCCTTCACTGAAGACCCAACAGTAGCCATTCTAGGTGGAGCTGAGCCACAGGGCCTAAGCCTAGAGAATGCTACCACTGACAAGCTAATCATCCTATGGGGTATCTGGGGCTGTATGGCATGCCACGGTGCACCACTAAACCCAGAGTTCGTCAAGGAGGTAGCTAAGAGGACTGGTAAGTTCGCTGGCCGTGTAATGGTTCCAGGCACCCACAAGTTCGACCCAGCACTACTCTACAACCACGGTGCTGGTAGAATCAACCCAGACGGTAGCCTAGGTGCTTGTGAGGCATGCCACCCATTCCACAGCTTCAGCTTAAAGATTGCTAGGAAGAGCTGGGAGGCTTGTGGCCACTGCCACTACGGTAGCGACCACCCAGTAGACGAGATGTACAAGAGCGGTTGGCACGGCATCATCCTACTAGGTGAGGGCGACGAGTGGGCATGGTACAAGATGCCAAACGACTGGAAGCCAGGACGCGACTTCAGAGCACCAACCTGTGCAACCTGCCACATGTCTGCTGTCTACGACAAGAGCATGAGCAAGATACTCTACCCATCAAGCCACGATGTCGCATGCAACTGTAAGTGGAAGACTGGCATGTGGATGTGCTCACTACTAAGAATTGCTGGCATGCCAGACCCAGCTAGCCCAGCCTGGGTTAGGGAGTACTGGGAGACCCACTATGGACTAAAGCTAGTCTATCCAGAGCCAGGCTGGAAGGAGAGGAGAGAGAGGTGTATCGCACTCTGTAGCCAGTGCCACACCAAGTACTGGGCTGCTAGCTACCTAAGAACAATGGACTGGGCAATGCTACTAGTCGACTACTTCAGAGACTGGGTAGTCATACCAGTTGCCAAGATGCTAAAGGAGAAGGGACTATTCACACCACTAGACAAGATAAGGGTTAGGAACCTAGGCGCCATGGCTAACAGGCCTGCTAAGCAGGCACTAGCACACCTAGGTCCAGACTACAGATGGTGGCACGAGCTAGTAGAGGCAGTAGTACTATGGACCATTGAGTGGCTAGAGAGCGTCTACGAGAGGCCTGCTGTTAGGAAGAAGGCTCCAGAGATCATTGAGTACATTGAGAAGATAATGCCATGGCTCAAGACACAGGTTGAGGGTGCTGGCAGCATAACCATTGAGAGTGCAACTAGCCTACTACCAGCCAAGATGCTCAAGCTAGCAAGCGGTGAGGCCTACACCAAGCTAGTATTCGCTCCACTAGTAAAGCCAGTAAAGGTTGTCAAGATTGGCCCAGTCTACGCGTTCAAGGTGGCCATCAAGACTCCAAGCAAGGCTCCAAGCCCAGTAGCTCTAGCAGCACTATGTGTGGTACCAGCAGCTCTTGTAGAGTCTGAGTCTGAGGAGGAGGAAGAGTAACCTTTTTCCCCTCTAGCATGGTTTTTTGGCGATGCTTACCCCCTTAACGGTTTTTCCCCTTCTCTCTACCTTCTCTCCTCTTCTCTAGTCCTCTCCTGCGTGGAGAATCTTCTTAACCTGCTTTCCAGGCTTTAGTCATTGATGTAGGTTTGGAGTTTTGGGTGTGGTTTAGTCTGGGTGGTTTGCTGTGCTGCCTTCGTGGGCTGCTACAGTTGTTGGTGTTGGCTATGTGTTCTCGTTTATAATGCTTTTAGCGTCTGTGTTTGTTGATGTTAGTCGTGTTCTTGCTAGGGTTAGGAGGCCTGTTGGCTTCTCTTTGTTTGCTGCTGCTGGTCTTGTTGGTGTTTGTCTGCTTCTTGTTGGTGTTCCTTTTGAGTGGAGGTTTGCTGTTGCTGGTCTTGCTGCTGGTGTTCTTGTTGCTAGGCTTCTTGGTGGTAGTGTTTGGGGTTGTTTAGGGTGTAGTCTTGCTGGCTTCCTCTCAGTTCTTGGTGTTGGAGCTCCTTTTGTAGGGTATGATCCTCATGGTGGTGCTATTCTTGGTGTTTATGTCCCTGTTGTTCTTGCTTCTTCACTGTTCTTCTTAGGTTTTGCTAGTGGTAGGCTTTTGTGTCGTGGGGGTTCTAGTAGCTGGTTTGAGTCCTCTATGGGTCTTATTGGTTGTGCTCTTGCTGGTGTTGCTCTAGGCCTTCTAGTATACTATATTGTTGGTGCTACACCCTATCATGGTGTTCTTCCTCCTAGGGGTCTGCTCTATGATGCTCTTCTAGGCTGTGTTGTTCTTGCTGGTTTTGCTCCTACCTCGATACCGTTATGTCTACTGTTTTGTGTTCTTGCATGGTTTTCTCCGTTTATTGGTCTTGCTCCAGGCTACTTTTCTGGTCTTAGTGGTGCCTGTATACTTCCTCTTGCTGCAGCCTGTACTATTGTTGGTTTTGGATGGAGGTTTGTGTTGAGGGTTAGTGTTGGCTGTCCTATTGCTGGTGGCTTGTCTCTTCTAGGTCTTGTAGACCCCTTGTTTGCTTGTATTGCTCCTCTTGCTGCGTTTGTGTCTAGTGGTTTGAGGGTTAGGCTTCTAGGCTATCTTGCTATTGGTGTTCTACTCCTCTATGCTGTTTTTGGGTGGGTTAGGGGTGTTTATGCTGGTTGCCTCTACCCTATTGGTATTGATGGTTGGTCTAGGCCTCCTCTTGCTGGTGCTGGTGCTGCTGCTTCTCACGCCTTCTTCTTCATCTATCCTGGTATAACTAACCTTGATATTGCTAGGAGTACTGCTCTA
>CAZTPV010000201.1:0-3566 GCA_964615085.1 uncultured Desulfurococcales archaeon | reverse complement strand
TCGGCTACTACTAGTAGTATCATCCATACTAGCACTATCGCTCCTCTCAACAAGTATAGTGCTAGCTTACATTGGAGTTATAGTTGCAAGATACATACTGCTAGTACTATCATTTATCACGGCGTTAACACCATTACTAACTGAGATCGATAGTGGAGAGAAGGCTAGTAGTAGTGTTGATAATGTTGAGGAGCTTATCCCAGAGGTTCTAGTAGACCATGAGGTTCTTGATGAGGAGAGTGGATATGTTATCGAGCTACCAGCACCAACAAGTGTGAGTAGTGTTGGTACTGTTGAGGTTGAAGCCTAGCCTTCTAGTCCCACTCTAGAACACTACTGGTAGCACTCCAGCCTCCTCCAACAATATTATGATTGAGAAGCCTAGAAGTATTACACCTGCAATAAGCTCCATTAAAGGTGCTAGCTTCTCGTACTTCTCTGCCACCTTTGCAGCTCCCAGAAGCACTATGAGGAGGGGTGCTATAAAGACAATATTGTAGAGTGCTAGTAGTAAGAGCCTCATGTAGAGAGGATATCCCTCCATAAGTGTTACAGCTACGAGGTATGGTCCAGCAGTACATGGGAGTAGAGTCCAAGACGCTATGAAGCCTAGTCCTACGAGTAGCGGTAGACTAAGTCTTCTAGCTTCAACAAGCCTACATATTCTACACTCTCTCTGAGCTCCACTACGTGTTTGCCAGTAGTCCATTACGCTCCTAAAGGCTAGGAATAGCATTACCAGAGCTAATATGATTCTTAGGGGCCTACCAACAACTTCTAAAGCTTGACTAATACCAAAGCCTAAGAGGTAGTAGCCAGCATAGACTCCTAAAGCAATACTAAGACCTGAACTAGCTGCTGCGAGAGCACCTGCTGTTGCAGCAGTCGCTGCAATAAGAGCTGTATAGAGCGCTAGGAAGCAGGGATTAATCGAGTCTATGGCGGCTAGCCCTAGTAGGCTTGGTATGAGTGCGTATAGTGGTAAGTGAGGCTTAGCAGTACAGTACTTGGCTATCTCACTTAGAAGCTTACTGCCTTTAAGCAGTGGCTTAATACCTGCAACTGGCCTCCCATTCCTCAACGTTACTAGTATAAGGTATCCTCCAATCCTCTTTATAGTCCTACTTGTCGCTAGGTCTAAGGCTATTGAGAGAGCTTCTAAGTCGACGTTTATAGTCCTATTAGACTTAATGTATAGTGTTGGAACCTTCTTCTCGAAGAGAACGAGTACAGGATACCTACTACACACAAGAACGTAGCCTCTTAACTGTTCGCTTGTTCTATTGAATACTTTTAACGCACTCCTAATTAGTTCTCTAGGTAGTTTCGCAGTCGTATATGTTCCAAAAACACTGTAGACGATCTCTCTTCGAAGACCACTACAAGCTGCAACCTTAACTGCAATACCCCCAGTCTTGTAGACGTTAAGCACTCTCCTATACTTAGACTCTGGAATACTCTTACACTTGCCTATACATACTAGAGCTGTTGATGGTGGTGCTCTCGTTAGGTTCATGGCAAGGGATTTCCACCAGCTTGACGGCTCCTCGCCAACAACAAATGCTATGGGGCGTCCATCCATGAGGACTACTGTGAATGGTACAGCATACCCTGGCCACCCAACAACAGTGTCCCATAACCCCTTGTATAGTCTAGCAGCAGTAGCGTTAGCCTCTATATTGCCGAAGACTACACAGCCTGGGAAAAGCTTGTTTAGAGTTTCATTAGTCCTACGGCAGTGTGGACAGCCAGGATCGCCTAGTACGAGGAAGACTAGCTTGCATTTCCCTTCAGCATAGCCTACTATAGTACTTACTAGCTGTGAAGCGACAAGAAGTAGTAGTGCTACGCCTAGCCCATAGACTAGTATTCTAGCTCTCATAGCCTCTAATTCATCCTCCAACAGCTAGTCTAGAAGACTCAGTACTTATTCCTAGCTCTCAAACCTTATGAAGAGCTTACCATTAAACCTAACTAGTCTACCACCCCTCCTCAAAACCTCCTCTAGAACCCTAGTCTCGTCAACTCCTCTCTTTCTACAATAGTCTCTCAACCTGTCTAAAGGTATTGGGTGAACTCTAATCATTGACAGTAAGTCTTCAATAGCATCGTTTAACGAGCCTCCATAACCTGAAGGCTCAAGCTCACTAAGCACCCTAGCCCTGATACCATACGCTTTAACCATGGCGGCTAGAAGCTCTATTCTCCTAGACTCTGGAGGCTTTACCCAGCTTAATGCTGGAGGTCTTACAGGTGTGAGTATGATGTGTACCTTAATGCATTCCAGCTCTGCTAGTATATTAGCAATAGCTTCAAACTCTCTACTACTATCATTAACTCCTCGGACAACCATGGTCTCAGCTTCAATAACTCCTGAATACTCTTTGCAGAGCATTTTAAGGCCCCTAATAACCTTACTTAGCACTATCCTTTCATGAGGCCTATTGATCTCGCGGAATACTTGCTGGCTTCCAGCGTCAATCTTAACCGATATGTAGTCAGCATCCATGAGGTCCTCGACTACATCTCTCCTCCATAATAGACTTGAATTAGTAAACACTGCAACCTTAACACCAAGATCTAATACGAGCCTAATCTGCAATCCTAGGCCAAGGTCTAATGTAGGCTCGCCGGTAGGTACAAAGGAGACGTAATCGACTCTAACACCACTATCATCAAGCCTATCTATAGCTTTTGAAACCTCTTCTCTAACAGTGTATGGGCTAACAAACCTCCTACGATGAATAGTCTTGATTCTCGTAACGCCAGCTTGACAGTACACACAGCTAAAACTACAAACCTTAGTAGGTAGAGTACATACACCTAAGCTAACACCCAGCCTCCTAGACCTTACCGGCCCAAAGATAATGCTCAGTCCCTATCAGCCTCCAGCCCAAATAGCTCTCTAGCCCTAGGTATAAGGCCTTAGAGGGGAGCATAAGGACTTAGTGATAAGACTCCATGTTCTAAAGCCAGTCTACTCTAGCCTGGTATTGTAAAGCTAATAACCGGCCTCCCTAGAAAGCTTAGTGCAATAACTTAGCTAACTGATAGCCTTATAGGGATGAGATTATGAGTGTCCACGACATAGTCTTAGGCATCCTACTAGACTACATTAAGATACTAGCTATAATGGATCCTTTTGCAGCAATACCAGTATTCATAAGCCTTACTGAGGGTTTTAGCGAGGAGAAGCGATACTACATCGTGAATAGAGCGGCGATAGCAATGTTGGTGCTTGTAACGATCTTCACGCTTATAGGAGTGTGGATTCTGCAAGCCTATGGTATAAGCCTAGTATCGTTAAGGATTGCTGGAGGCATAATAATACTGTTAATAGCCTTTGACGCACTAGGCGATATACCTCGAACAAAGAGGATGGAGCCTGGAGAGATTGCTGTAATGCCCATAGCAACCCCATTACTTGTAGGGCCTGGGACTCTAACAACAATAATACTGCTAACAGCCTCAAGACACAGCCTCTTAGGGTACCTGCAAGTGCTCATAGCATCGTATCTCGCTGTACTTACAACCTACCTCCTACTAAGGTTTTCAAGCACACTTGC
>CAZTPV010000200.1:0-4649 GCA_964615085.1 uncultured Desulfurococcales archaeon | reverse complement strand
ACTCAAACATGAATAAGGGTTTCCCTATACTATCCATGGCAGCTCTTACAGCTTCTCTCCTACATGTAATAGTTGGTGTGTAACCTGATTCTATAGCCTTCTTAGCCTGAGAAACTGGTGAATGATGGAATATGATCTTATAGGAGTGTTTAACATTAACCATTCTTGTGACAACGCTTATGGTTTTAACGGTAGCTAAACCCTGGTTCTCTAGATGTAGATGTACTATACAGTCATAGTCTCTTGCAATCTCTAGTGCCTTAATCATTGCGTACTCTGCTAATGCTATTTTAACTGGATGTGTAGTGTAATGCTGCCTCCCTACTTCCCCAATACCATCAATAACCCCTTTAGACACCATTTCGCGGAGCATACACATAACCTTGTCAATTAACACTAGTATTTCATCAGTCTTTAAGCCTCTTGAAAGCCATCCATCAACTTCTGATGGGTGAAATCCAAGTATGCACGCAACTCTAACACCTTGAGCTCTAGCCTCTCTACATTCTCGTAGTATAATCTCATAAGATTTCCGATAGCATTCTAGAGGGCTGCCACCAACATTATAATGCCATGGAGGAAGACTCACAATAGCGATAAACCATCCACCAGATTTTAGAAATCTACGTGCTACCTCTCTTGCACCTAAGCCCCTAACTGGGTTAACATGTGAGTGTGCATCGGCTATAGGCACTCTGCTCATGGTATGACGCCATAAGGTTAAAATTATAATGGAGCTAATAGCTTTATAGGGTTTGAAGAGGTTTTGAAGACCTCAATAGCGTTCATTTACCGTCCCCAAATAGCCCTAGCAGGTTTAGCCTTAGGCGCCTCTAGAGTCCTTTATACAATACCTATAATACCAGTCAACATATTCATTGGAGTTAAGAGTTTAGTGAATGAGCTAGGTTTAACTCCTTATGTTAAGAGGCTTAGAATGCCAATTGGCGTCATAGGGGTAGAATGTGAAGGTCCAACTATGAGCCTGGAAGACTACGAGTTGGAGATCGTTGAGAAGATAACCGGTAGTAGAGTTGAAACCTTATGTAGAATCCCAGACACAAGCCTATACTCAATTAAAGACTCGTTAAGCTTGATTGAACTTAAAATACCATACTACAAGGCTATCGCGCACATACAAGTATATGACGAGTTCTTCGGTGAAAGTAATGACTTATGCTATATCACTTTCCATGAGAACAACCCCCACACGCCTCTAGAAAAAGCAATAATCATTGCTGATGAGGATAAAGCATTGATACCTATACCACAAGGACTCATAATGTATGTTCGAAGAGCTAAGAGAGAGGAGTTCGTTGGTAGTAGTAAACCAGCAATAGTACTAGGGTTGCCTGAAGATAGGTATGTCGTAATAGAGAAAAGTGGAGGGAACTCACTAAGGCTTAGAACTAGCTCCTCTCTCATGGACACTCTAAGAGTTATTAAAGGTGAGCAGCAAATATATGAGAAGCCTAGATGCATAGACCTAATAAGCTAAATAAGCTAATTTCTCAGCCCTCACACGGATCTTCATCCTAATTCTGCACCGAGATCATTCATCACCAGGCTAATAGCTTTGGGTCCTTCTGGGGCTAACTCTTCATCGAACCTTATCTCAGACGAGGGGGCTCCCTTTACTGTCATCCCCGTTTTCCTGGTCTCAAGCTCTATAAGTACCTAAGACCTCTATAATCTTAGCTATTGTATACATATGTGAGAGTAGTGCTATTACTACTAGTCCGTAAAATGGCATGTTAACTATGGCAGCTATGGCCGCGATTAAAAGCCTTACATCCCTTGTGGCAACCCCCCTTATACTACCAATGAGTGCTGGATGTTTTCCTAGGCTAGCCTCTCCTCTAGCGTGAAGATAGCTTACCATTAGATCTCCGGAAAGCGCTAGACATGATACCAGTAGTGCTAGTAGGCTGTTCACACCAGAGTACGCTATTGCTGAGAATGCTAATGCCATTATAATAGCGATGTCAACATACCTATCAAGCATCGAGTCAACAAAACCGCCTAACCTAGTTACTCGTCCTGTAGCTCGTGCAAGCTCCCCATCAACTCCATCGATAATTGACGATACTTGTATGAGTACGCCTCCAATAACGTTCTGGCCAACTATGATTAGTAAGGCTGCTATCCAGCCTAGAAGAGCTGATATAACACTTACAGTGTTTGGTGTGAGTCTTGGGGCCTTCTCTAGTAGTAGCTTAGTGATCCTGGTCGAGATTTTCCTATTAATGTATCGTGATACTATTCCATCAGTTGGCTTAGGCTCCCACCAGGCCTTCATAGAGAATCCACCTTTTAATCCTACTTAGCAAATCTCTCCTAACGGTTATCAGTGCTTCATACTCCTCATACGTATCTACGTCGGCCCATGGTATCCCCGTACAATCAACAACTTTAGCCTTCTTCATCAATGCTAGCTTTTGAACTATATCTGAGAGTTTTATCTCAAGTTGCCTTCCAACCATTGCTTCAATAGCCTCTAGTACGCGTTTTCTATCCATAACGAATACTCCCATATCAATGTAGTTATATGAGCTAAGAGCTTTGCCTATACTTACTATCGTGCCATCAGAGTCTGCAAGAATTTTTGTTGCTTCATCTTCATTGACTGTTGATGGTATTCTCTCACCTGAAACACATAAGTATGCTTCTTTACACCCGTAACTTAGCCTGTAGAGGACTTGTGGTGGGTAAAGGTGGTCAGCAACACTCACAATGACTCTGTCACTAGTGCATTCTTTTAAGCCTATGTATAAGCTATATCCATTTTCTCTCTCTGGCTCGTTGTTTATTGAAACTATGACTTCATCCATATAGTTTAAAGCTATGTTGGTGAGATCTTTAGCATACATGCTATTTGCTACTACTATCAATCTTCTAATGCCAGCAGATGATAATGCTATTATCGGGTATTCTACGAGTTTTAATCCATCAATAGTAACTAGCAGTTTGTATCCACGAAATCTCCTTGAAAGACCAGAGGCTAAGATTATGGCTGTTTGTAGCGTCAAACACCTCACCTCAAACTCATAGAGGCGTTTGGTATAACAAGGTAGCTGAGGTGTGGTAGCCAGCTCATCTCCTGGAATCAGTATTTTAAGGCGTGCCCTATATATTAGGGTCTAACTAGCGCCTCCAAGGTAGGGTTAAGTAGGTATAGGATAATAGTGGGGGTACATCGTGTCGGAGAAGTCTTACAGGTATATCGTACGTATAGCAGCAACAGACATACCTGGAGACTTAAAGGTACCCTACGGCTTAGCTATGATTAAGGGAGTGGGAGTCAACCTAGCCTATGCTCTATGTCGTCTACTCGGCATAGACACTGAGAAAAGGATTGGCTTCTTAACAGACTCGGAGATAGCAAAAATTGAGCAGGCACTAAAGAACCCCAAGTCCATAGGTATCCCATCATGGATGCTTAATAGGAGGAAGGATTACGAAACCGGTAAAGATCTCCATCTAATTGGAGCAGAACTCATATACTATGTGAGAAGGGACATTGAGCGTGAAAAGAAGATTAAGAGTTGGAGAGGTATAAGACATGCTCTAGGATTAAAGGTAAGAGGGCAGAGAACAGCCACTACTGGGAGGCTTGGAATGACTATAGGTGTTAAAAGGAGGAAGTAGTTTCTCTAAGACTTTAAAACTAGGTGGGGGAGGGGCATAGCTATGGGTGATCCAAAAAAGCCTCGTAAAAAGTGGGAAGGTCCAAGCCATCCCTGGGTTAAAGAGAGGCTATTAAAGGAGATCGAGTTAATGGGTAAATATGGTCTTAGAAATAAGAAGGAGATTTGGAAAGCCGAAACACTCGCTAGATACTATAGGCATCGTGCTCGTAAGCTTTTAGCGTTGCCAGCTGAGCTCAGAGAGAAGGAGGAGAAGGCACTATTATCTAAGCTAATAAAACTAGGTGTGCTACCAGAGAACGCCACTCTTGACGATGTACTAAGCCTTACAGCTGAACACTTCCTTGAGAGAAGGCTGCAAACCATAGTCTACAAGAAGGGTCTAGCACGTTCACCACATGAAGCTAGACAGCTCATAGTTCATGGACATATAGCGATTGCTGGTAGAAGGATACGTTCACCAGGTTACCTCGTTACAAGAGATGAAGAACCCTTAGTAGACTATGCTCCTACGAGCCCGTTCTTTGCACGAAGACTTGAGGCTAGCAAGTAGAGTGGAGAGGTGATAGTATGAGCCTCTCAGCAAGAGAGATTAAATGGGGTGTTGCACACATATATTCAAGCTACAATAACACGATAATCCATATCACAGACATAACAGGAGCTGAGACTGTAGCTCGTGCTAGTGGAGGCATGGTTGTAAAGGCTGATAGAGAGAAGCCCTCACCATATGCAGCTATGCTTGCAGCTAGCCGAGTCGCTCAGGAAGCTATGGATAAAGGTATAGTCGCTCTACACATTAAGGTAAGAGCGCCCGGTGGACACGGGCCTAAGACTCCTGGACCTGGCGCTCAAGCAGCTATTAGAGCCTTAGCCAGGGCAGGCTTCATCATAGGGAGAATAGAAGACGCAACACCTATACCACATGATACTACAAGAAGGCCTGGAGGAAGGCGTGGTAGAAGAGTCTAAGTAATATTGGTGACTAAGTTGAAGATCAAG
>CAZTPV010000199.1:0-3130 GCA_964615085.1 uncultured Desulfurococcales archaeon | reverse complement strand
GGTAGGCCTTGGAGATCATAGTGTTTAGAGAAGTCTACAAGTATTATGGGGCGCTACCAGCATTAAGGGGGGCTAGCTTTAAGGTTCCTCGAGGAGTTGTAGCTGGACTTGTAGGCCCCAATGGCAGTGGTAAGACAACATCACTAAAACTGATTCTAGGGCTCCTTAAACCTAATAGTGGAGCTGTACTTGTTAGAGGAGTAGAGCCCTGGAGAAGCGAGGAGATAAGGTCGATCATAGGCTTCCTACCTGAAAAACCCATATACCCTAAAGGTGTTAAGGTTGGTGCATTCCTAAGACTCGTAGCAAGGCTTAGAGGCTTAAATGATGCTGATGCCTTAAGAGCAGCAAAACTCGTTGGCATAGACCAGTACTGGGATAAGAGTATTGGATCTCTCTCAAGAGGCTATATACAGAGGCTAGGTATAGCACAAGCCATAATAGGTGAGCCAGAAATACTGCTCCTAGATGAGCCTACTTCAAACCTAGATCCTTCAGCACGAGCACAAATACTTGAGCTTATATCTGTTCTAGCTAGGGATTTAGGTTCAACTATCATAGTCTCATCCCATATCCTCCCTGAACTAGAAAAGATAGTAAACTACCTAGTCTTCATATGTAAGGGGAGGATACTAGACTACGGGTATGCGGCTGAACTAGCTACGAGATACTCAGCACCAGTAAAAATTGATATTGAGACTAGTAGGTCGAGAGAAGTTGCTAGAATCCTAATGGGAGTTGAAGGTGTTAGGGGAGTAGACTTAAGTGATGATAGAGTAGTAGCTATAGTAGACTCTAGGTACTTCCATGAACTCGAAAAGCTTCTTGACGAGCTTAGAGATAAGGGGTTGATCTCATCATGGTCTCCTAGAACGAGCCTATTAGAGGAACTATATAGTAGAGCTTTAGGTGGTGGTATTGAGGCTTAAGAGAATCAGGATATTCTCCGACTACTTGATGTTTAACCTCCTTGGCAGAGGACTAATAGCTGCAACTATTGCTGTCGCTGCTCTCGTCACCCTAGTACTATCGATAATTGGTCCTTCACTCCTCTCTGGAAGCTTTGGAGGTGGATTGAGTGCGCTAATAGCGCTAACAGGTTTCTTCGGATTATTTGCAGGTATACTTGCATCAAAAATAGCTGATGAGATTTCAGAGGGTACAGCTGCCATTTACCTAGCTCAGCCTCTAACACGTACAGAGTTCATAGTTTCATGGATTATTGCTGGACCAGTGAGTTTCACACTAGTCTACCTATTATCCGTAGTAACTCCCATACTCGTGTTTGCTCCATCCTCAATCCTTAATCCTGGTGTTGGCATATCAATAGCAACTAGCACCCTCCAGGTAGTATACTATGCTATGCTAGGCCTAGTCTTTGCTCTACTTACACGCCATAGAGGTGTATCGGTATTCGTCCTACTACTCTACATCTTCATAGCCCCGATAGTAGTATTGAGCCTATTAGCACTAGCTATTACGCCATTTAGAGGTCCTACAACACTTGTAGCTGCTGAAGCATACTATATAGCATCAATATTTGATCCCGTAATGAGCTTATTCGCACCTAGAACGATACCGATCTCCCCACTCTACGGGCTTACAGTAGCGAGTATAGCAACTATAATATTGATCTTTTCTTCATGGTTTCTCGTGAAGAGACTGGAGGTGTAAAATGGCTTGCTAAAACTTGTTGGACTAACATTAATAGTGTTAGCAATCACGATGAGCATAGTATTAACGGTAACTGTAGCGTTTAAGCCACACATGACCATATATACTACCATGACGAGGCCACGAGCCTTCACATGTGTTAAGGGACGTCCTGTGATCTTCTATACTCCACAAACAATCAAGATGCCAGCACCTGTCGGAGCCTACACATACGATCTTGCACTATACCTTGGAGGAAGCCCCGTACTTAAAGTCATGAAGGGTAGCCTAGACATCATGGTGTCGAGAAACCCTAGCCTAGAGGCAGTCTTCAACTTCTACACTAATAGCATAGCGTTAAAACCAGGTGTTCTCAACACCCTAAGGTTCTACGAGAGGTTTTACCATGTATTGAGGTTTAATGGCACACTAAAGGCGGGCACCTTTGGCTCATCAAACTCGATCATAGTACACGTAGGCTCAAGATCTGGTACGCTTGTAGTTGCAGCTTACGTGAATGTTAACAAAGTACTATTAACATTGCCTAGTGGTCGTGCAATTGATGAAGCTAAGCTATGCAAGCTTATCACGAGCTGCTGGAGTGGATGGTGTAATAGAAGCTACATGCTAGCATTAAACGATCTATTGAGATTCCTACCAGATATGTACATTAGCGTCACGTCTTACCTAGTGGTATCCCCTATAGTAGCTTCTAGGATAGCCATAGTCTTCCTAACTGGATTAGCCATCCTAGTATATGATGCCTATAGAAGACCAGAGGACTATGCAAGCGGCTTCTGGAGGGTATTTAGAAGACTAGCTGGTAGAGCTTAAAACGTAGTAGAGTGAAGGCCAGTAGGAGGATTATAGCCGCTAGGTAAGCTACTGGTGCAAGATTAACATGTCTCTTGATCCTAACCGTACTAGTAAGCTTTACTGAAACCCTCCTTACACCCTTGGAGATCTCCTTAGCTATCACCCTTAATGCTTGAGATAACTTGTTGATGTTCTCTACAGTGTATTGTTTGCCTCCAGTAGCTCTAGCCATGTACTTAGTCTCTTCAATGCCTTTAGGAGATGATCCTATAAAGACGGTAAATACCTTAACACCTATTGACGCTAATCTACTTAATACAATGCGGTACTCATGGACATCTGCAGGTAGCCCATCAGTTATGAACACTATTACTCCAGTGACATTGTAGTCATGGTAGAGTTTAAGCCACGTATAAGCTGTCTCTAGAGGGTACGTGTACATTGTTCCACCTTTAGCCTCAAGTCTTGAAAGCTCAGCTAGTATGAGGGAGGGAGGAGCTCCTGGCGGTATGGCTGAGACGATATGGTCGGAGAATGCTATGAATCCTAGATCAAAGAGTTTTGAAACACTATTAACTAGGTCTCTAACAGCCTCTTTAGCCTTAAGAATCTTTAGTCCCGACATGCTCCCTGAGACATCGAGTATTATGACTAATGGTTT
>CAZTPV010000198.1:0-2690 GCA_964615085.1 uncultured Desulfurococcales archaeon | reverse complement strand
TAGGATTGCTATTAAATCCCTCTCCTCTGCCGCGATAATCCTTAACGACCTATACACTTTAACAATAGTTGGAATGTGTTCCAAATAAATATCCTCAACTTTTATGTATGCTTCTGAACACCAGCATCCAGAGGCCAAGAGGAAATAGCTCTCTGGCATACCAGTAGACTCTAACTGATTACCCTTACAGTGTAGCATAGCACCCCTATAGAGCCCAATTACCTTAATCCAACACTGGGGTCGAAGCCTAGCGTAGAGGCTTGACGCAAAACTAGGGTACATTGAGAGATCCAAGTCTACATGCATAGTGCATCGGTCCGAGATGCGGGGCCTACTCATCGCCCCCTAAGGGGCTTGTAAGCCGGGTCTCCGGGGTTTCTCTTCATCCCTCACTAAGTATTTCCTTACACTTAGTCTTATAGAATTCTTTTAGCTTATTAACGTCTACGAGGAGATAAGGCTCACCCTCATAGCTTGTGAATGACAGTACACCTGCCTCCCTAAGCTCCCTGCTAACACCCCTTCTTTTAGCCTCCTCATAAGCTTCAATTAACATTGTGTAGCCTAATTCTCCAGACTCGTATCTCCTCCAGAGACCTCTAAGGGCTATGAGTAGTTTGTCCTGTCCTTCAGACAAACTAAATACCATTGAACCTCGATCCTCTAGGTATCTGCATAAAGTGAGTAATAGGGCTTTATAGGGGTCTCTTTGACTCAAGTAGCTTCACCAACTCTCCTCTACCCTTAACCTCCACTAGTAGTGTTTTAGTATCATCTATTAGCCTCCTTATAGCATCAATCTTCCTCTTGACGCCAGGTATAAGTGCGTCTGGATACTCTAAGCCTCTAAGCTCGTAATACATGCCCTCCATAATGTCTAATAATACCTCTGCCTGCTCCACTTTACCTATTCTAAGCATGTCTAGAGCAAGTCTGCGAAGCTCACCTATGGCGTCGCAGAGGCCCTGAAGATAGGAGACTTCATCGACACCTAGATCTTTTGGGGTTGGAAGTACAGACTCGATAGTAATGGAATAGAAGATCTTAGCCTCAGTGTATTCAGCCAAAGTGGAGTAGACTAGCCCGGAATAGTAAAGTACTGGATCTTGTTTAGCAAGGCTTAAGAACTTAGCTGTAAGGTTGTCAAGCTCGTTTAATAGCTTTCTAGCCTCATCTACTAGCCCTTGATGTAGGGCGTTAATGGCCCAGCTAGAGTATCTTATAATATCACGACTAAGCTTTATCATTTGATCACGTATTCTCTCACGCTGAGATAGCAGGGCATCAATATCCCTAATAGTACTCTTTAGCTGGCCTATGATCTTACTAACAGTCTGCCTTGAGAGAAGTGAAGCTTGTTTAGACAAACGTAGCACCTCACTTTAAGTTCTCTAGCCTAAATGCCTCTCAATATAACTTATGACCTTTAATAATTCGTTCTCGGAGAGAGATGAAAGCCAGTCAATACAGCATTTAGACTTACCATCGTTTATAGCCTTTATAGCCTCTAGGCTAGTTATATCAATATTCTTACTGGTTGTATCAATCTCGTACACCTTGGCTAAGAGGTTCAGCTCACTAAGCTCACTAACAAGTGTACCTACAAGCTCTGCCTCAACGTTCTCAGCAATCTTCCTCTTAGGCCAAAACCTTCTCTCTAGCCTCCTGATAAGCTCTAAAGGATTACACCTAAGTAGTAATACTATGTCAGGATCAAGACCAGCATCAATGAATGGCTCAACCCAATGAGTGTCAATAATAATGGCTCCCCGGGACTTTTGCTTTACAATATCTTTTAGCCTCTTCACAAGCTTCTCGTAGTCTATTACAAAACTCCTCCTTAACCTATCGTATTCAGACCAGAGACCATTAGTGAGTACCAATACTGATAGGTTGACTACATGGCCACCCAGTCTCCTACTAAGTCTTGAAGCGAGAACAGACTTACCTACACCACTAACTCCAGTAACGATTATTACTTTCAACGCAACCTCCAGGAGAGTCTTACTAGCTGAAATAAAAAGGAGATATGGTTAAAAATGCAAGTATAGAAGTGTGGCTTGCAAGCCCTAATTAGCTTACTCCTCCTCTTTCTTCTCCTCTTCCTCCTTCTTCTCCTTCTCCTTTTCCTCCTCCTTCCTTGCAGCTGCTATGATATCGTCTATCCTTAGTACCATTGTTGCTGCCTCAGTACCAGCCTTTATGGCATTAGCTTTTACACTAACTGGCTCTATGACTCCAAGCTTTAGCATGTCTTCAATCTCTCCAGTGAAGACGTTAATACCATACCATTTGCCTTCAGGCTTGCTGTGTGCTGCTCTTAGCTTCATTATTATCTCAACTGGATCTAAGCCAGCGTTCTCAGCTAGAGCCATTGCAAGGCCTTCAAGAGCTTTTGCGAAAGCTTCAACCGCAAGCTGTTCCTTACCTCCAATCTTTGGTGCTATCTCTCTTAGGTACTTAGCTAGCTCAACCTCTACTGCACCACCACCCGCAACGATCTTGCCATCCCTCATTGCATCGGCCACAGCGCTTAAAGCGTCGTGAAGGCTTCTTTCAGCTTCATCGACTAGCCTTTCAAGACCACATCTTATTAGTATGGTTACGCTTCTTGGGTTGGGACATCCCTCAACAAATACTAGTTTGTCCTCACCAACTTTCCTCTCTTCTACTAGTTTAGCGAAACCTAG
>CAZTPV010000197.1:0-2663 GCA_964615085.1 uncultured Desulfurococcales archaeon | reverse complement strand
GTTCCATCCAATAATGCTATTAGTGAAGCTAGAAGGTTAGTTGAGGATAAAGTATTGTATGAGCTTAAACTTAAAAACACGTTAATAAGGCTAGTGACTCTAGACGATCATTACTGTACTGCATCAACTAAACATCAACCCAACTACATGTTTAAACCAACTTCAGCCGCGGTCAACACTATAATTAATGGTATTAGGAGTGCCGTTGCCCAAGAGGAGGAGGTTACTGATGTACAATCAGCGGTGGTCCAGATGGATGTTCACGTATGGGGTACAGAATTTTATAAGAAGTTAAGTAGTATAGCTTCTGAATCGACTTATGGGCCTTTAGCAGCTTTAATAGCTACACTCGCCTCTATCCTTCTCCCACCACTGTTGACACTATTATGATACTGGAGTTTAAAGTTTAAACCACGCTTGAAACGTTAAGGTAATACTTATCTAAGGGGTTGAGAGTAATCTTTAATTTAGTGGGGGAGTTCGGGATGAGTGTAGAACTAAACGTATTATATGAGGACGATGAAGTAGTTGTTATGAAGGCTCCACACGACGAGGAGCTAGTAGACCTAGTCTACAAGTATATTCGGCAGAAAGGGCGTCCAGTAACCTGGCGAGAGCTTCGCGAAGCCTTTAGCGGTACTGCTGGCGAGGATAGGCTGAGAAAGGCTCTAAGAAAGCTTAGAGAGCAAGGACTAGTAGTTGAGCTTAAGGGTGGACGTTACGCTACACCAGATATGCCTGGTGTTAGGCAAGAGCTTGCAGAGAGGAAGCGTAGAAGGGTGTTAAGAGAGTTCATAAGGTATAGGGGTTATCGTGCAAGATCTGTTGAGGAGAGTGTTGAGCTGTATTCGTCGAATTAATCTGACGGTATGAGTTCAACACTCTCTTCTAGTTTTTTAAACACTTCCTTAAGGTAGTCTGATTCAAGCATCATTATCATTAGTGCAGAGCTTACGAGTGTGGTTACATAAGCATGTATAGCTAAAGCGATGAATGCTGTGTATTTGTCCGGGTACTCGCACACCATGGATAGAGAGCTTAGTAAGCTTGCCATAGGTATTATCGTGTACGAGTATAAATCGTTTGGGGTAAGCCTCTTCTCTATTATTGACTCCATCATCGATTCTATAGTTGACTCGAAATCCTTTAAGGCGTTGTACATTTCTTTACCATAGTCAGTTAATCGTACAATGCCCTCTCTAACTTCAGCTATTCCTAGGAACGCTAGCCTATCAACTACAATTAGTGGTGATAGGCACTTGACATTAATATCTTTGCAGCTTGAGAGGAGTTCATTTATAGGTCTTTCACCCTTAACACCTAGCTCCTTAATAGCTATTATCATGGATCTGGTTAGAGGGGAGAGACTCTTCAATGCTATCCTCCTTGCCTCATTCATGTAGGAGTGTATGCTACCGCTATGAGCCTCCATAGCTACCCCCAAACTCCAAGTATAAGCAGGGTATACTCTTTATAACCTAATATTGATGTCAATCGCTTTTGAAGGGGTAGTTGGACACAGTTTAGAATTCTAGAGGGGTTGAGAGTGGAGTCTAAGTATCCTCCTGAAGAAGCTTATGTTGAGGAGGTGAGAGGACTCGTAATCTTAAAGACAAAGAGTGGCGCCATAGCTGTTGTATCTAAACAAGCTTTATGCAGTTTTATTGAGCGTTTTAACCTAGTTCTTGTTAATTCTGACCTTTGCTCTAGCACTTCTAGTAAGGAGCTTAATAAGACTAGAAGCGAGAAATAGTATTGCGATTAACAATAGTATAATTGATAAAACATTAATCATTATTTCTACTAGATTTTTCATTGTTCCACACTAGATTGTAGTATCTATAAGAAAGTTTAAAGCACTATGCACTTTAATCAAGCAGGAAGGGAGATTTGTATTTATGAGCTTCACGCACTGCCTACAGAAGTGTATAAGTGAAGGAGAAGAATATGTCGACTTAACAGTTATAGTGAAATGTGAGGCTTCCGAGGAAATGTTAACTTGTGAAGCTGACGATCTCATCTATACATCTAACGAGCCTTGCATTCCAGGTAGAGTTAATGCGTCGCTAAAGAGATTTCTGTCCCAAGTCTTGGGCATCGACACTAAAAGCATAGAGATAGTCTATGGGGTAAGAGGTAGTGTGAAAAGGGTTAGGATAAAGGGTGTTACGAAGGATACCCTAATAGATAGGTTAAGTAAGGTGCTTCAAGTTGGCTAAAGTGGTGACGAATCAAGAGGTTTACGAGAACTCTATATTCAAGTTAATTAGCGAAAACACTTGTAGAGTCATCACTAAATACCTAGGAGCTCTCAACTGTAAAGAGTTAGAGTACAGTATTGCTGAGACTCCAAATAAAGAGTGGGGCGATTATGGTCTTCCTCTCATGAGGTTCATAAGAGGTGTTAGTAAGGATGATAGACAGCGTATTATAGACGAGATTACTGAGACTTTAAGTAGTCTTGAACTAGTATCATCAGTTAACATGCTTCGAGGATACTTAAACGTCAAGATTAATGAGAGTGTTGCATCTAAACTTCTGTTCGATTGTCTAATAGTAGAACGTGAGAACTATGGTTTAGTTAAGACGAAAAACCCTTTAAGAATAGTGATCGAGCATACTAGCGCGAACCCAATACACCCACTTCACATAGGCCATGCTAG
>CAZTPV010000196.1:0-10416 GCA_964615085.1 uncultured Desulfurococcales archaeon | reverse complement strand
AGCTTCTTTAGAGAATATGGTTTTGAAAGACGTAGATGCCCCGCCTGCGGAGCATTCTACTGGACTAAAAATCCCAAGCAGAACACGTGTAATGATTATCCATGCGCTAAGTATACTTTCAATGAAATACCGTTAAAGAGTAAGCTAAGTGTTAAGCAGGCAAGAGAAAGATTCATAGAATTCTTTACCTCAAAGAACCATAAGATTATTAAGCCTAGGCCTGTTGTTGCACGATGGCGTGAAGACTTATACCTAACCATTGCGAGCATAGTAGTATTTCAGCCACACGTTACTAATGGTATTACACCGCCACCCGCTAACCCCCTAGTTATAGTTCAACCATGCATAAGACTTGAGGATATTGATAATGTTGGACTAACCATAGGAAGACATCTTACATCCTTCGAGATGGGTGGTCACCATGCATTTAATTATCCTGAGAAAACTATCTACTGGAAAGAAGAGACAGTTAGACTAGCTTATGAATTCTTTACAAAGGTCATAGGCATCCCAGAAGATGAGATAACCTTTAAAGAATCATGGTGGGAGGGGGGAGGAAACGCAGGTCCCTGCTTTGAAGTTATTAGTGGCGGACTAGAGCTTGCCACATTAGTATTCATGCAGTACAAGTTGATTAATGGAACATATGAGCCAATGAACATAAAGGTTGTTGACACCGGATACGGTATTGAGAGAATAGCTTGGTACGCTACGAAGACGCCTACAGCTTTTCACACAATATATGAAGGAATTATTAACTCATTCAGAGAGGTTCTTGGTATAGATGAGCCTTCAGAGAAAATACTAAATACCCTCTTCAGTCTTGGAGGAGTAAAAAACGAAAAAGATTACTTCATCATTGCGGAAAAATCTGGCTTCACGGTTCATGACGTCATAAAGATTCTTGAGAGAGAATTCACCCTATACACGCTTTTAGACCACACGAAAACAATATCATTAATGCTATCTGATGGCATTGTACCATCAAATAGTGGAGAAGGCTATTTAGCTAGACTAGTTATAAGGAGAGCGCTAAGATGCCTTAGCCGGTTAAATACTAAAAGAGTAAGCCTTGCCCCACTGGTAGAGTTGCAAATAGAGTACTGGTCCGGAGATTACTATCCACAATTACGCTCAAGAAAGGACTATATTATTAAAGTAATAGGGCTAGAGGAGGAGAGATATTATCAAACATTGTCACGCGCTCGAATAGCCGTAGAAAGGTTAATCAAGAAGAAGAGAGAAATTAGCTTAGACGATCTAGTAATGTTTTACGATTCACATGGACTACCACCTGAGGAGGTTAGAGAGATAGCGAAAAAACATGGTATAAACATCAATATACCTAAGGACTTTTACTCAATAGTCGCCAAGAGGCATCAAGCTCCTAAAAAAGTAAGAGTAATGGAAGAGGAGAAAATACCCAAGGAGCTAGAGCCTTATCTCCAAAGGATTAAGGAGAGGACCAAACTATTATTCCACGATAACCCCTATCTTAAAGAATTCAGTGCAAACGTAGTACTAGCATACAAGAACTACCTAATCCTTGATCAAACAGCATTCTATCCCACTGGTGGAGGACAAGAAAATGACACCGGCACGATAATCTGCCTTGACACTAATACCAAGTATAAAGTAATCAACGTGGTGAAGAGAGGAGACATCGTTATCCACATATTAGATAGACCTTTCGAGGAGTCATGTAGCAGAGTTTATGGAATCATAGACTGGGAGCGTAGATATAAACTTATGATACATCACGATGCCGTGCACATATTGTTAGGAGCTGCAAGAAGAGTTTTGGGCGACCATGTATGGCAAGCTGGTGCAGAAAAAAGAGTAGATAAAGCTAGACTCGACATTACACATTACGAGCTACCAAGCCCAGAGGAAGTAGCACAAATAGAAGAACTAGCTAATAAAATCATAATGGAGTCTAGACCCATACTAAGCTATTACATGGATAAGAATACCGCGGAAGAGATTTATGGCTATAAACTGTATCAAGGAGGAGTACCATTGACCAGCAAGCTAAGAATTGTTGAGATAAAAGACTGGGATGTTGAAGCTTGCTTTGGCACACACACAAGAAATACAAGAGAAGTAGGAGCAATAAAGATAATAAATGTAGAGAAAATCCAGGATGGTGTAATAAGATTCGAATTAGTCGCAGGACCTAACGTATATCTCTACTCGAAATCATTAAAAGAAAAACTAGAATCACTTGCTAGGAAGCTTAACACAGATATACATAACGTTGAAACATATGTTGATAAAGTCTTAAGCCAGATAAACCTGTTCAAAGAAAAAGCATCTATGTACAAGAATCTAGCCAAGGAGCTAGCTAAGAACCAGTTAGCGAGAAGGACCATAGATCAAATAACGGTTATCTACACCTCCAAACTTATGCCAGATAAAGAGCTTGCAATAGAACTCCTAAGAGACTTAACTAAGAGCTCAAAGAATACCATAGCAATAATACCTGTAGACCTAGGCAGTAACATAGCCATCGAAATAGCTTCAAGTAGCAACATAATCATTGATCACAAGAAGCTATTAGAGGTAATAGGGCAGGGTAAAGGAGGAGGTAAAAAAACAAGAGCTACAGTAGTTCTACCTAAAACGATTAACCCCAATGATGGACTTAATAATATCATAAGAGGTCTCAAAGAATTTATAACACAAGGTTGATTGAGAGTATGAACATGATGCATTAATTTAGGTTTAATTAGAGTTAATTAGAGGTGGTGCGGCGGCCGGGATTTGAACCCGGGATCACCGGCTTGGAAGGCCGGCGTCCTAGTCCAGGCTAGACGACCGCCGCAACCCATGAAAACGATAAACTATACTATCAAGGCTTTTAAACGTTAATCTCATAGTAGAATCTACTGGTAATGATGAGAAGAGGGTCTCTTGATAAGCATTGATGAAGAGAGCCGGAAATACTGATTACTCTTCACTACCTTCAAGCTCCTCCTGTAGCAATTCTTGTAGAACCTCACGATACTCTTCTCTCTCTTGCTCAAGCTCTTCAGGAGACTTGAACAAGCCTCTACGCCCTTCGCTCACATGGAGTGTTGTTATTGTTCTCTCCTCTGTTGGCGTTCTCTCCCTTATATAGTACTCTGTTGAACTCTTTAATGCCTCTTCATAACCACAACGTGTACATTTCAGAACAACTTTGTCACCTTCCCTTCTAGGAATCATGAGACTGCCACACTTAGGACAAAACTTCATGATGTAACACCCTTGCAGAGGATAGTATGTGAACAACTAGGGTTATTAGCTTTCTGGAAAATACGGTTATGGACATACTACTAATAAGGGGATATTAAAAGTACTATGGCCGCGCACTTCACTGAGGTACTTAGGAGAATGTAATGCGTGAATTATGGGTTAATTTATGATGGCGGGCCCGGGGGGATTTGAACCCCCGACCACCGGCTTAGGAGGCCGGCGCTCTATCCTGGCTGAGCTACGGGCCCACTCCAATAACTCTTCTACTGATTTTCATGTCTGCTAATATCCCTTACTCTCTTTAAGACCTCACTTACAATGGTGACTTAAAATGGTGGTTCCATTAACACATATAAATATTCCTATACTTGATGATTCAAGGCTTGCTCAAGAGTTTAAGAGAGTTTATGGTTGTGCTTATGAAGTGGCTTTAAAAAGCTTAATGCTGCCTCCTCGAAGGTACTATATTCGAGTGAATACTCTAAAAACCGATCCCAATCAATTGATTAATGAGCTTAGAGACTATGGTCTAGAAGTCTACGTTGACGAATATATAGATGAGGCACTATGGTTTCCCGTTAAGGGCCCCTTGAGATTAGAAGAGTTAGAATGCAAGGTGTATGTTGATAAGTATACCGCCGAGAGTGTTATGCTTGGTGCTAATGTATATGCTCCAGGCATAGTTTCTGTAGATGAATGCGCTAAAGAAGGAGTACCAGTCTCTATAGTCTATCGAGATATTATCGTGGCAAATGGTATAGTAGTTGCTGATCCACGTGAATTACTACGTCGCGGTAAAGGTCTAGTAGTTAGAGTATATAAAAGCTTATTTAAAGCACCTAGTGTAAAGGACTTGAATGCTTACAGCCAAGGTCTTATCTACGATCAATCATACCCCTCAATAGTTGTTGGTAGACTAGTAGACCCTAAACCAGGGGAGCTTATTGTAGATATGTGTGCAGCTCCTGGGGGCAAGACTGGACATATATATGAGTTATGTAAAGGAGAATGTAAGATCATAGCGATAGATCATAGTAAAAGGAGAATTGAGAGAATGATGACAGAGTTCAAGAGACTAGGGTATAGGGATGAGAACATTATAGTACGTGTAGGAGATTCAAGGTATCTCGATCTAAAAGAGCCTAGCCTAATAGGTAAAGTCGATAAAGTTATCATTGACCCACCATGTTCAGCTCTAGGTGTTGTTCCCAAGATACACGTTGATAAGAACTTAGAAGATATAGAGAATCTCTCAAGATACCAAAAACAGTTCATTAAGCCAGCTTACAAGCTATTAAAGTGTGGCGGCCAACTAATATACTCAACCTGTACAATAACCCTTAGAGAAAACGAGGAAGTCATCAAATGGGCTTTGGAAAATTATAAACTTGAGTTAATCGATGTTTATCCACGTTATAAGGGGTCTTCTGGAATAACGTTTAAAGAGGCTTTAAGGTACCATCACCATGTTCAAGGGCTAGGTGGCTTTTTCATCGCTAAAATGATGAAAGTCTGCTAACTAGTCTCTATACATTTTTTGGTTAGTCTATGCCCACAACGAGGACAATATTTAAGTGAATAATTATTCGCTGTAAAACCACATGCAGGACATTTTACTATATACCTTCTGGGTGTCTTTATCCCATAAGTTCTTAAAGGTCTAAACTCTATGCCCAACATTTGAGCAATATTTTCTACTGCATAGTCATCACTAAGGATAACTACATTTGAGTGTTTACACTCTTTGCTCAATTGTAAAGCTAATGCCAAAAGGCTAATATCGGTTTCAGATAGTGATATTAATTCACCCACCCTTAAGGCAAACTCCCTTATAAAATTAACATACTTATTGTGGGGATCCACGATATTTATTAAACCTGCATCAATAAGCATATTGAGTTTTAATGCATTCTCTTTGTCTAGAACCTCATTAACTACCTTTGATGTAGTAACTATTATTCCCGATCTACACAAGTTGGATACTATAAAGCCAGCTAACAAGATAGTTGTATCAGCAACAAATATGTTTGGAGAGCAGAGCTCATTCCCTTGCATTACTTACCACCACCCTGGACGGAGTGATATCGGGCAACATAGACGCGTTTATCACTATACTCTACCCTAACTATGCGCTTTGCAGGTACTCTAAACATTCTTTGACCATCAAGTATCACTCTAACAATACTACCGCACCTTTCTATAAATACATCTATTCGAGTTGAGCCATGAACCACTAAGGGAGGTTGTTTAGCTATGGGGTTTACTGGGGTTAGCACTATTGCATTAAGCCTCTTATCAACAATAGGTCCTCCAGCACTAAGTGAGTAGGCTGTTGAACCTACTGGTGTTGCTAGGATTAATCCATCACCTTCAAGCAAGATATTATTAGGAAATCCAGTAAGCCTTACATTAAGGGTTATTGTCTTGCTCCCTAACGCTAGTATAGCAATATCGTTAACAGAATAGCCTAAGAGCTTACAAAACTCCTCCTCACATAAATGCGCTTGAAGACATCTTAAAGGTTCGAGAACATACTTATCCTCGATGAATTCTTTAAGCTTTCTAATACCCTCCTCGGCATCTAGCTCAAATAGAAAACCTCTCCTTCCAACTTTTATAGGGTGTATAACCACATTATGAGTATAACCTATGAGACTTATAGCTCTAAGAAGTGTGCCGTCCCCGCCCACTACTATAAGCTTCCTGGGTGCCTCTAGCTTTAAATCGAAAAACTTAACCTCTTCACCAAGTACCATATGTGATAGCGATCTATCAATACGCGCCTCAACACCATACACCCCACTTAAAAGCTCATAAGCCTTTAAAGCTACATTTACGGCTCTAGGATTATCAGGCCTAGCATATATCCCTATGAACTGGTTAGCTGCCATGGATGATACACCATGAAGGTTATAGCTCTACTACTCCCATTACATGTTACACTAAACTATTTGAATACTATAAGAAGTTCTATTCCTCGAGGCTATGAGCCCTATTACTCTCAAAGCCAACGTCTCATATGCTTAGTATGGAAGCATAGTTATAAAACACTGAATGCTATTAAGGAGTTTGCGAAAAGGCTACCAGAAGCTCACATAGTTACTTCAGATATAAGAAGGCTCAAAAGCACCTACGAACTTGAGAAGTGCCATGTACCATGCACGATAGTGGGTAACGTAGTCATAGTGTCCTCTAAAACACTTAGCAACCTCGGAGGCGATGTAGTAAAAGCTTGTCTAGCTTTAACATATAGGAGGTTAAGAACCATATACGTTAAAGAGCTCACTGAAGGACAGTATAGAGTAGCGAAACTCCAACTACTGTACGGGGTTGATGAAAGTACTACAACCTATAGAGAGCACGGATTGACAATCATTTGTGATGTCAAGAGAGTTTACGTTAATCCCAGGCTTTCAACTGAGAGACTCAGAGTACTACGGTCATGTACAAATGACGATAGAGTGCTAGACATGTTTGCAGGTTCTGGAGCTTTAACACTACTTTTGTCTACTAAACTTACTCAAGGCATTATAGTTTCTAATGACTTAAATCAGTCTTCAATCCATTATATATTAAAGTCTCTGGCGTATAATGCACGTATGCTAAAGGCGCCAGTAATCCTACTTAACCTTGACGCTAAACAACTACCAGGTGTCCTTAAACCGATTTTCACCGTCATAATTATGGACTGTCCTCATGAATCTTTAAGGTATCTATTACATGCGTTTAGGTTATGTGAACCCGACTACTGTACTCTCCATGTGTATGTTGTAGGTTGTAGTCAAGATAAAGTAGCTAATACTGTGAAACACCTTATTAACGAGTTCAAAGAATTCATGAATCATTCATGTAGAGTTGAAGAGCCCATTAGGGTACTAGACTATGCTCCAAGAAAGTATATTTATCGCGCAACGATTACATGTAAAAGACTACAATGAGTATACGCGTAAAAGGGGACTGTAGTTCACGTACATCTTCACGTGGGATTGATGAAGCAGAAATATTTGCTAGCCTTACAATACAACTACCATAGTTTGATCTTCTAATGATTGTCTTCTTTCCATCGCCCGCAATGCCTACAAAGCGATGAACAGATATCTTATTTGGTGATACAATTACTAAATAGCCTACCGCAAATTTGCTGGTCTCTAGCCTGCCAAGATAACATTTCTCACTCCGATTAACACCAACTATACAATCACCTCTTAATCCAAGCGTCTCCTCTTTAGCTAACTCAAGAGTGCTTTTATGCCTGCAAGATATGTTTGGATGTCCTGCAGCCTCAAACACTAGGATACTTGGCAATATTGCTCTCCAGGATTGAGGAGCTAATAACTGCTGGAGCTAAAATAACTAGCTTGAGTGTGGTGAAAATTTCCTTGAGGAGTTTTGAGGAACAGCGTAGAAGGCTTATTGAGCAGTTGAAGAGAGAGGGTTACATTAGGTCACCATCTGTTGAGAAAGCTATGCTTAGAGTACCGAGAGAGTTATTCGTTCCCGAAGAGCTTCGCGATCAAGCCTATATTGATACTCCACTCCCTATAGGCTTTGGCCAGACAATAAGTGCTCCACATATGGTTGCACTAATGTGTGAGGAAGCTAGACTTAGAGTTGGACAGAAAGTTCTTGAAGTTGGAACTGGTTCAGGATATCATGCCGCTGTGATAGCTGAGATCGTTGCTCCATCAGATGTAGATAGCAAGTATTGGGGCCATGTCTATAGTATTGAGAGAATACCAGAGCTAGCAGAGTACGCCAAAAGGAATCTCAGTAGAGCAGGATACGCTGATAGGGTTACAGTAGTCGTTGGTGATGGGAGTAAAGGATTACCGGAATACGCCCCCTATGATAGGATTATTGTCACTGCCGCAGCGCCAAGAATCCCAGAGCCTCTAGTTGAACAGTTAAAGGTGGGGGGAATCTTAGTAGTACCAGTAGGCGATAGGTTTTACCAAGTGTTATACATTGTTGAGAAAACTGATAAAGGTATAAGAATTCGTAAGGGGATTCCATGCCTTTTCGTACCACTTATCGGAGAGTATGGATGGCCTCCTAACGAAAATACTCATTAGGGACAGTCTAACGCAACCACAAGTCAAGTCCGGTTTGACGCCCCTTGATATACTCACGATAGGCTTTCTTTAGTCTTGCTAAAGCGTTCTTAACCCTCTCCTTACTAAAGTCATGCTCCTCGACAAGAATTTCATATACTCTCTTCTCGTCAGGTTCATTCCACTCTATTTTGTAATCATCTCTTACTGGTGGATTAAGGAAGTACTCGTATATTTTCAGAGGGTCTACTGGGAAGTCATGGCGAGGTAAGCTTTTTAGTAGTTTAACGGGATCCTTGTAAGCTTTAACCATCTTAAGCGCTGTCTTAGGACCTACACCCTTTACTCCATCAGGATTATAATCAGTGCCCACGAGTATACCTAGAGCTATTAATTGCTCTCTTGTAATCCCTAAGCTTTTTAGCAACTTGTCAAGCACTATTAATTCGGGCTTAACTTCAACGTAGACGTCTTTACGAGGAAGCTTTCTCCTTCCTGTAATTGTTAGGTTCCTCACTAGCCTCGTTGCACCAAAGAGTAGGGAGTCATAATCTTGGCTTGCAGCAGCCCACGCATCACCCCTTTTAGCCATATAGGCTGCTTGAGCTTCTCCTTCGGCAGGTGCTTGGACAAAAGGTATGCCCATTGCGTCAAGGAGTTTTTTAGCCTCATTAACCATATCCTCAGTTAGCTTCGAGGACATTTGTGCATACCTTTTAGCAGCCTCTAAGTCTCCTCTTGATAATGCCTCCTCATACTTTCTAGCTGCATCACTTTTGATCTTCTTTCTACGCTCAATTTCCATATACTTAATCTCAGGAGGCTTACCATCAAATACGTACACAGGCTTAATACCATGCTCAAGAAGATTTATGGTACGGTAAAAGAGACCACTTAAATGACTTGTAACTCTACCCTTAGAGTCCATTAGTGGTGTACCATCAGGTTGTCTTATGGCGGTAAGAAATTGGTATAAAGCGTTGTAGCCATCAATAGCTATTACTTTGAATTTTAACTCGTCAAGTTTTATTTCTTTAATGGCCTCTGGGGGGATTATCTCCCTAATATTCACGCCCATACTCTTCGCCTCACATGGAGTAGAGGTATAGTTCAAACTTTCTTAAGTAGTTCCACGTTTCTAAGATTCTCTTTAACTACACTAACATATATCAATCCTTGCATCTCTAATTTCATTAACGCTTTAAGGAACTCAGCATATGTTATATCATACTTATCTCTAAGAACCTCGTAGAGATCCTTATCCTTCATAGTGCCGCCACGACGTTCTAGCTCATCTATTATAGCATAGCATAGGGGAGTTACTCGCCATGTATTATTCCTCTTCGGCAGAGACACCCTCATCACCATTACATTAACTCTATTGACTCTATGTGTAGATTGAAGGTTTGAGAGAATATGTCTTAGTTCCCGGCAACTGCTGTCGAGCTTTTTGATACCATTCCTCATAGAATCTAACCATTTCAGGAGTTATAGAAGGCCTTACTATCTTTAATGCCTTAAGGAAGTGCTCCATACGAACCTTAGTAGCATTCTTATCCTCTCTTAGAGCTAAGAGCGCAGCCTCTCTTACAAGGGCTGCTAGATCTGCACCACTATATCCTTCAGTCTTACGAGCTATAACCTCTAAATCCACGTCTTCAGCTAGTGGAGTGCGTCTCGTGTGTATCTTAAGTATCTCCAAGCGAGCCTTAGTGTCTGGTGGTGGCACGTAAATCAACTTATCGAATCTACCTGGTCTTAGTAGTGCTGGGTCGAGGATGTCTGGCCTATTAGTAGCAGCAATAACAACAACATTAGTGAGTGGCTCGATGCCATCCATCTCTGCCAGCAACTGGTTGACTATTCTATACGTTACACCACTATTATCGTACCCGATGCCTCTAGCTGGTGCTATTGCGTCTATCTCGTCGAAGAATATGATCGCTGGTGCATGGTGCCTCGCTTTCCTGAAGATCTCTCTTATCATCTTCTCTGATTCTCCTACCCATTTGCTTAGTATTTCTGGTCCTCTTACCGCTATGAAGTTTGCACCACTCTCAGTTGCAGCAGCCTTAGCAAGCAAAGTCTTACCAGTACCAGGAGGACCAAACAAGAGTATTCCTTTAGG
>CAZTPV010000195.1:0-4447 GCA_964615085.1 uncultured Desulfurococcales archaeon | reverse complement strand
CTCTAATGTAGCTCTCTCAGATACTTTTGCTGATGAGCTAATTTTAAGACCTTCCCTTGAAGCTGTCTTTTCAAGAGCTAGCCTAGTTGCAATCATATAGTCCCAAGGTGTATCAACGTCAACCCAAGGGTTTAGCCATACATGTGCTCTAAGCTTACCCATATCAACTAATCTCTTCAAGAGCTCTGGGATGGTATAGCCATCCTTACATATACTCCTCCTAAGTAAGCCTGCAGGTGCAGTAAGTACTCCAGCGAAGGTGTAGGATCCCTTACCAACAGTAGTTACGGTGTTTGTTGCTAAGTCTACGTTAAGTCTTAGGAAGCTTGGTTTAATCAACTTAGGTAATACGACACTAATAGTTACATCCTCTATTGTGCTAGCATACTTTATGTGATTAAGTACGATATCGTCAGGGGTATAAATATCGCCATAAACCACAGTTACTTGCTCATCAACAGCTAGGTGTAAGGATAGTAGTCCATAGCATAGTGCTGCTTCAATTCCTGTTTGCTCTTGTCTTACGAAGCTATATCCTTTAGTCTCACAGTACTCCATTACCTTAGGATCGTCTGAGACTACAACAATATCTCTACTTGAGGAAACTGTAGTTCTAACTCCATTTAAAATCCAGCCGAGTAGAGTCTTATCTAGTATTTTAACTAAGCTTCTTGACTTATGACTATAGTATATTACTCCTAGTTGTTTAGGGCCTCCACCAGCTAATACTATTAATTTCATTTCAATCACTCCACAGTAACTGTTTTTGCTAAGTTGCGAGGCTTATCAGGATCATAACCTAGGGCTACAGCTATGTAATATGCTAACATCTGTAATGGGGGCATGACAGCGTAGGGGAATAGGTCAACATCCCAAGATCCAACGTTTATAAACACGTCTGAAGGCTCTCTTCCATATTCTTCTGTGCCGACAACAATTACAATAGCGCCGCGTGCCCTCATTTCCATGATGTTTCCTCTAAGCTTCTCTTGAATATCTGATTCAGGAACGCCAACGAATATAACGGGATATCCGGGTTCAACTAGAGCTATAGGTCCATGTTTACTTTCGCCGGCAGGATAAGCTTCAGCATGTAGATAACTGATCTCTTTTATCTTAAGAGCTCCCTCATAAGCCAGTGGCACTCCTAGCCCTCTACTTAAAACATACATGTTCTTCTTGTATTTCAACCTAGTTGATAACATTTGTACAATATTCTGTGTTTTAGAGATGGCCTCGCTAGCGGCAATTGATGCTTTTGAAAGTTTTGATTCTAGTAGCTTGTATTCTTTGGCTGTAAGTCTTCCAATTTTCATTGCAATATTAGCTGCTAGTAGTTGAAGAGTTAAGAGTTGTGTTAGGAACGTTTTCGTGGCAGCAACACCTATCTCGGGTCCTGCCCGCGTGTAAATACTTATGTCTGACTCTCTTGGTATTGCGCTTCCAACAACATTTGATACGGCAATAACCTTTGCTCCGCTCCTTTTGAACATTCTAACGGCTGTTAGAGTATCAATAGTTTCACCACTTTGACTAATAGCTATAATAACGTCATCTTCGCCTGCCGCTTCAGCAATGGTATCAGCTTCGGAGGCAATGAAGTGTATTACCGGCCTCTTAGCAATCTTATACATATACAAAGCATAAAAGAATGCTGCATGATAACTTGTACCTGCACCTGTGACATAGATCCTATTACTTGACGCTATTAACTCAGCAGCTTTGTCCAAAGATTCATCACTAAGTAGCCCATAGTACGTTTCTTTTAATACTCTCGGTTGCTCCATAATCTCTTTGATCATGAAATGAGGGTAACCGCCTTTCTCAGCTTCTTCAGCGCTCCAGGGTACAACTCTCACTCTAGTACTATAGCTTACTGGTTTACCATCCTTCTCAATATAGATAGTCCACGGTGTTATGTATCCATATTCTCCATCCTCTAAGACTATAATATTTCTTGTTAAATGCAAGAAGGAAGGGATATCACTAGAGACTACATTAAAGCCCTTACCAATGCCTATTATTAGTGGACTAAGGTTTTTCACGAAATAAATCTTACCTGGCTCTAGAACCGATATTATTGCGATAGCATAGCTACCTTCAAGCACCTTTACTAGCTTTCTAAGTGCTTCAAGTATTGAGGAACGTCGCTTATGCTTCAAGTACTCCTCTATAAGATGAGCTATAACCTCGGTATCAGTATCGCTCTTGAACTTGTGTCCTTTAGCTTCAAGCTCTCTCCTCAACTCCATAAAATTCTTTATTATGCCATTATGTACAACAGCTAGTATTCCCAAGCAATCTGTGTGAGGATGTGCGTTTTCACGGCTTGGAGGACCGTGAGTAGCCCATCGTGTATGGGCAATACCAGTTGTAGCTCTATAAGCCAACACGTTAAACCTACTTACAACATCATCTATTTTCCCTTCATCTTTAAGCACAATTATGCCATATTCTCTTGCTTCAACCTTTTGAAGAAGCGCGAAGCCTGCACTATCATAACCTCTATACTCTAGCCTCTTAAGTCCCTGCACAAGAGCTGGAACTATATTCGGTATAATCTTGGGATCAGCAGTAATCCCTATTATGCCGCACATAGTATCTGTCTCCTAAGGGTAGTATGTAAGAGTGCCACTTTAATCTTTAAATCTTTGAACACACTAAAGAATATCATGAGCATACCTCCGAACACTTGTACGGCAATGATGTATGAACCCCTGATCCGAGGGAGTACTCCGATGAATTGCCTTCAGCGGCTCTGAGCCTTACTAAGCTTCTCAAGATACGTTAATGGTGGTCTTTTTGACACATACCTAGGCAACGTTGATGGTAGTAAGGGATAACCCTCTAATTCTCTTAACAACGTTATCAATAACTCTTCGGGATCCATGGCTTTGCGATCGTTTGTTCTCCTTATAGTGACGTTCAGAGTCCTAGTTTTAACTTCTCTATCACCGATAACCACTATGTATGGTATCCACTCTCTTGCTGCATCTCTAACTCTTCTACCTAAGCTTAAATTCCTATCATCAATATCAACCCTAATACCATGTTTTTCGAGCATGCTAGCTACTTCTTCAGCGAACTTCATGTGTTCTCCTTTAGTGTCGATCGGTATTATTCTAACCTGTATTGGGCTAAGCCAACTAGGTATGCTAGGTGTTTTGCCTTGTCGTTCCATTTTTGCTGCCGCGTCTAAGACCATGTATATATACCTCTCTACGGAGCCTATTATTGCTGTATGGATTATCACTGGATACTTTTCTTTACCGTCTTTATCTACGTACTTTATATTAAATCTCTTAGCGTTACCTACGTCAAACTGGTAAGTGGCTATCTCCCTTGGTGCACCACTTGAGTCTATTATATGGTATTCAACATTTACAACCCAATAGTATATTCCACTAGGATATATTGCAACTAGAGCTGGTTTTCCATCATTTCTTATTAGTTCTACAAGTGTATTAAAGTTGTCCTTCCAGAAGTCCTCAGTAACGTTGTAGACTGCATAGTATTCTTGACCTAGTTTCCTAGCTTCTTCGTGAATCATCTTCTGTAGCTTCTTGGCTACTTGTACAGCCTCATCTAGGTCTTTAGTTAATATGTGTAAGTCTGGCATGTGGAACTTTCTTAGCCTAAAGCATAGTGTTAATTCTCCAGTTTGCTCAAAGCGGTAGCTATCAGCAACTTCAAACATACCCAATGGTAGTAGTTCGTAGCTTAGCACGTAACTACTGAGTATGGAGAATTGTTGAAAACACGCTGCATATCTTAGGATTAAATGCTTCTTATCTGCCCAGAAATCATATAGTCGTTCCCCATAGAGTTTTGCATGTTGGTTTACGGCTTCAAACATAAGATCAAACATGTTTGATCCTTTAATCTTGAGCACTGGTATACCTAGTCTACGTGCAAGTAGCCAGGAATAGCTCTCGACAAGTTCAACCATTATAGCGGCATGGGGGTGATACCTCATATGTCCATAATCAGATAAAGGCTCCCATTCAAAGCCAAACTTTTCACAGAACCTTGTTGTGGGATTCTCACGAGATCCTAGCTCTTTGCCTAAGGCCTCCTTTTCTATCAATATCTTAAACTCTTTACTAGCCTTATCTAAGTACTCTTCTGGCTTGAATACCTCGCCTTGAGGAGTCACGACAAAGTATTTCTTCCTTACTTTTAATACTCTCGTTTCTGCTATCGGCTTGTAGCTCCTAGATAGTTCAGCTAGTGGATGACCTAAACAATGAAGTTTGAACTCTTTATACCATCCAAAAGGTGCTCTAAAAACCCTTATCCCTTTTTCTTTCAATTTATGCTCCATTAATCTCAAAATCTCTAGAGCGTTCTTTGGCGATGCCAGCTTGCTTGACAAGTGAGCATAAGGGTATATTACAACACTCTCTGCTTTAACCTTACTGATGTAATCCATAATGTCATTAACAGC
>CAZTPV010000194.1:0-5551 GCA_964615085.1 uncultured Desulfurococcales archaeon | reverse complement strand
GAGTATGAAGCAAGGCAAAGCCGCTGACGAAGCCTTGGACAAACGACCCTCTACACTAAGGGGATGAGTGAAGCCGTGGCTACTGAGGCCTTTAAGACTCTAATAGAAGAGCTCAAAAGACTTGGATTTCAAGCCTACGAGAGTAAAGTTACTAATAAAACTTTAACAGGTGGGCTAACTGTAGAAAATACTCTACTTGCACGTAGGGAACTTAAAAATGCCATGATAATAGTGAGGATAGTTAAAGTCAAGGATAGGAATAAAGTAAAGATTCTAGTTCAAGGTCGGGAAGAGGATATACAAGAGGCTTACGAACTACTTGTAGAGAAGCCTCCATGGACTGTAGAAGCCGAGAGTGATAGACTGGTCATGACCTTAGCGGCAAGAGGTAATACATGGGTTAAAACGCTATTAGAAACATTAAGGGAAGTGCTAGGGATCATGGGGTAGGGGTTAATCATGTGTCTAGAGGACAGCGTTAGAGAGGCTATGGAAATAGCTAGCAACATTAATGACTTTAAGGCTATCTTAACAAAAGCTGTAACACTCTTAAAGGAATGTTATACGATGCGACGTATTAGAGGACTAACTTATAAGCTGCCTGGAGTAGTACTTATTGACGAGTCAGAGTACGATAGGCTTATAGTCATAGGGGATGTCCACGGAGACCTAAACACACTTAACGAGATACTACACAGAGTAGGTCAGTTAGGTGGTAAAGATCTACTAGTATTTTTAGGAGATTACATTGATAGGGGACCACATCAAATAGAGACGTTAGTTACAGTAGCCTTACTACTAATGAAGAACCCAGATAAGGTAGTAGTGCTTAGAGGTAACCATGAACCTCCAAGAGGACTAGAACCCTATCCACACGATTACATTTATCAATTAATGCAGAGATTCCCCCAAGAATATAGCGCGTTATATGAGCTTTCAAGAAAGCTCTTTGACCTAATGCCAGCAATAGCTATTATAGAGGGAAGAGCTCTACTGGTTCATGGAGGGCCTCCAATAGATGTTCTAGAGTATGATAATATTAATGACCTGCTCAACTTGGGACACGACACATGGCCTGAAAGGATACTAGAGCAATTACTTTGGAACGACCCAGATGATAGTTTGGACCTTTACACACCATCATATCGTGGAGCAGGATTCCTCTGGGGACGACGAGTTACAGATTCAGCATTAAAACTATTCAATGTGAAAATAATCATACGAGGGCATGAGCCAGCATATGAGGGTTACAAGTTTAACCATGATAGAAAAGTGCTAACACTATTCTCAAGGAAAGGTCCACCTTACATGAATGTACATGCAGCATATATTGATGGAGATTTATCTGATATTAAGCCAGAGAGAGTTAGTAAGGTCATTAGGGTTGTTTAGGCATTGATAATAGAAGCTAAGATTATAGACTCAGCAAGCATATTGGAGGCTTTTAATAGAGCTTCAAGCTTTAAAGGAGCTTGTAGGGACATTCTTAGCGAGCCCAATGCCCCGAAACTACTAAGAGCACTAGGGTACTACGAAGCGTACTGCTCTGATAGACAAGATGTAAGTGTACTACTATATGATCATCTAGGTGTAACATCAATACGCTTAAACTATGCTAGTGGGGTGCAAGAGAGGAAATACCTTGCTCCATTATCACGTCCAAAAATCATTCATATAGTGTTGCCAAGGCTTCAAGGTAATTGTCCAAGTGATCCAACTACTATTAATATCAATGACACTCTCTATCTGATTACTTCCAGTTGTAACGTGATTAAGCACTCTAAGCTCTATAGCACAAGAGAAGTTGAAATCGATTACTGCTATCCAGAAGTAATATTACCCTCGTTTCTCTCAACATTGAGGGTTAAGCTATTAGACAAATTAATTGTTAAATCACCGTGGATAATGCTACGACAAGGGTACAAGGAGTATAGAGTGTTAATATGTACTGAGAAACTGTGTCATTATGTAGTTGATCCCTTAGAGCGAGTCATAAGGTCTTCAGCTAACTCGATAGTCTTTAACCTTAAAGGTATTGATTTACATCTAGTATGGTGTAAATGGTTCTTAGCGTCTACAGTTGATGATGAGGCCAGCTGCTCGTGGAGGGACATCGTAGTTCAGAAGCCCTGCCTGCTAGTATGTATTAGACGAGTAGATGATCACATTAAGGCACTATTGCTAAACCCTCTTAAGGAGTATACATTGTGCAAGGTAAGGATACCCTGTAGTAGAATAGTTGAGGTTAAAGCAAACTCAATAAGCTTAGGTGAGGTTGACGTAATAGTTAACTATTCAAGTATTGCTTTAAGCATGCCACCAGAGGATCTGCTTCTACTTAAAGTTAAGGTTAAGACTTTACCTAGATTACTCCGAGATCGTTGTAGGATAAGCAGTGTTAAGGAGTGCTTGAACCTAAACCTCTTTTACCAAAAAGCTTAGCACCAAGACACATAGGCTCTGCTCCCTCAACCTTACTTCTAAGCTTTAGACAAATCTCACAAATCATTCTTGTCACCTCTGGAGGCATATTAGGTTCACTTATCAGTATCTCAGCTATTTTCATGACTATGGATTTAAGCTCATCATCACTTAGTATAAAGTCAATGTACTCCTTTCCACGACGACCTAGAAGGTAGTTCGATATAGCCGCTGGAGTTAAGCGTAATACTTTAGCAGCTCGATAAGCTGAGAGACCATACTCTTTAACGAGAACAACAGCTATAGAAGCCCTAATTGACGGTATATACTTTCTTACCGCGATTTCACAAGGAGCTAAAAGCTGCCCCTCACTCATACTTACACCCGTTAAAGTATAGTTTATATTAGTCTGATTTAAGGAGTTTAGCTTTAATAGCCTACAACTAAATAATATGGAAAGTGTTAGGATTATCGAAATGATGTTAAGGCTTTAAGAGGTGCCTAGCGTGGAGGAGCTCAGAGTAGAGATTGATGCTGAAACTAGGTCAGCTTTACGAGAAGCCTTAGAAGATATGATTAATCCTATCACCATAGACGTTTTCATTGATAGGAAGATTCCAGAGTGCAACGAGGCTTTAAAGCTTGTAAGAATATTTGAAGAAGCCTCTCCCATTAGAGGGGGCAAGAAGCTTATCAACTTCAAAGTGTACTTCAAAGATAAGGACCTAGAGGAGTTCAAAAGGCTAGGCATTACTAGAGTACCAACATTCTGTCTAGTTGACTGCAAAGTGCAGTTTGTAGGCTTACCAGTAGGTGAAGAGTTACGCAGTATCGTTGAAACCATAATACGTGTATCGAGAGGTGAAAGCGGACTCGACAAAGACACTATTTCAATAATAGCCTCAGTAAAGAATAGAATTGTTATAGACGTTATAGTCACACCTCCCTGTCCTTACTGCCCCTATGCCTCTCTTCTAGCGAATATGTTTGCTTACGAGTCATGGAGAGTGGGAAAAGGAAATATTATATCAAGAGTTATTGAAGCCTTTGAGAACCCAGATATAGCTGATAAATATGGCGTGACTACGGTCCCAGCGATAGCTATAAATGGTAAGCTGGTTTTCGTTGGTGTCCCATACGAGGAGGAGTTAGCCAAAAGGATTAAAGATATTGATGAAGGTAGAGAAGTAAGCCTAGAAGTTATACCACCTGGTGAAACCTACTCGTAGAAACACTATTTGGTTTTAGCCGATTAAGGACTCAGCCAAATGCCTTGTCGTCACCTAATAGGCGACGGGAGTACTCATCATCGTTATAGATCTTAGCTACTTATCCCTCTTTTCCCTAGAAATAAACTCCATTATCTTTCTTTTTACTATCTCAGCCACGAGTCTACCCTCAATGCGTCCCCTCACTTTAGGCATAACTTTACCCATAACCTTGCTTAAGGCTCCTAAACCCCTAGACCTAACTACAGTCTCTAGCTCGACTATAGCCTCCTCAACCAACCGTTCAACTTCACTTAGGTCTACATGTCTTCCAGCAACCCTTCTAGCTGCTTCATCAACACTTATGCCCTCCTTGGCTACCAGGGTTAGAATATCAGCTACGACATCCTTTGTTATCTCGCCATTAGATAGTAGTAGAACTAGCCTTTCTATATCCTCATCACTAATATTATCAACAGGGATACCTTCACGCTTTAATCCACGTAGCACGTTAACTATTATAGAGGCTATTAGTTTGGGAGGAACCTTTTCACGATACTTTTCCGCTAGCCTCTCAAAGAGATCTAGTCTTATGTCCCTAATAAGTTCCTTAGCTAAGTGTTCACTTAAACCGTACTCCTCAATAAACCTCTTAAGCTTCCTTAAAGGATGTTCTGGAACTAGCTTTTCGGCTTCCTTTATCATGTCGCTTGTGATCTCCGCTGGAGGGATATCGGTTTCTGGATACATTCTCGCAGCTCCAGGTTGGGGTCTCATAAACCTGGTTGTACCATCATCTTGAGCGGCTCTTGTCTCCTTCGGAACACCTATCACTGCTTGTTTAGCTCTCTCAAGTACTGCTTCCAGTGCTCTCCTCGCTTTATGCTCTACATCAGCAATTAGTATTATAGCATCAAACCCTTTCTTAGCGTTAAGACGCTTATATACTTCATTAAGTTCATTGAGGGATATACCGTAGCCAGGAAGTTCATCACTATGGAATAAGCCTCCCACACCGCCCCAGAACCTAGCATAATCAGCTAACTCTGTACCGAAGCGTCTTCCTGGTTGGACTTCAACACCCAATAAGCCGTGAAACCCAGGTAGTTTTAAGGCTAACACTCTCCCTCCTTTTGATATTACTCGCTTAATAATCTTTGATTTTGTTGACTTAAACACATCTGTTACATCTCCTATTTGTGCCTCCTTTTCTATTAGCTCTACACTTACCCCTCTTCTTCTAAGTTCATCTCGTATTTCGAGAAGCCTCTTCTGTCTTATAGCCTCATATGCAACTATCTTAGGAAGTAAGTCTAGTCTCTGAACACCTTTTATCTCAGTTTTAACTCCTCCCTTTATGGATACGTTGAGATCTTGCCTTACAGTACCTAAGCCTCTTTTCACCCTACCAGTTAACCTTAGCAGCTGGCCTAGTGTTAGAGCTGTCTCGTAAGCCTCCTCTGGCGTCTCTATGTCAGGAGCAGTTGATATCTCGATTAAAGGTATGCCAAGCCTGTCAAGCTTGTAATGAGTGTTTAACCCCTCTTCTCCAGTTTTTCTTGCAGCATCCTCCTCAACAGCTATGGTCTGTATCCTAATCTTCTTACCGCTTGGTATCTCTATATAGCCTCCTAAGGCTATTATCGCAGTTCTCTGAAAACCGGTTGTGTTAGAGCCATCGATAACTATCTTTCTCATGACATGTACTTCATCAACTAGTGTTGAGTGAAGCGCCTTAGCAATAGCTATCCCTATAATCAATGCTTCCCTAGATATCTCGTGAGGAGGCTCTTCATCAGCCTCAACAAGACATGAGGCTTCGCGTGGAGCATGGTAGATGTATGTCCTGCCCTTCTTCCATTCAAAGAGAGCAGCAACATCAACCTCTCCAAGCTCACTACGAGTTGGCCTTAACTTTCTAG
>CAZTPV010000193.1:0-14912 GCA_964615085.1 uncultured Desulfurococcales archaeon | reverse complement strand
CTTTGATCCAGATGAAGGATTTAGATTTAAGGCTATGGATCCTTCGCACGTCGTTATGGTTGATCTAAAATTCCCCAGAGACTCCTTTGAAGAATATGAAGTTGAAGAGAGAACCGAAGTAGGCGTTAACTTAGAGGATGTAGCAAAGATTCTTAGAAGAGCTACAAAGGAGGATAAACTTGAGCTTAGTGTTGAAGGAACAAAGTTTAGCATAGCCTTTGTAGGTAGGGGTTATAGGAGATTTACACTACCATCACTCGACATAACCGCCGAGGAGCTACCAGAACCTAGACTAGAGTTCAAAGCTAATGTAAGAGTTATGAGTGATGTTTATCGAGATATGATAAAAGATGTTGAGCTTATAGGTGACGTACTAAGATTCACAGCAACTGAAGAGGAGTTTAAAGTATCTTCTTCTAGCGAATTAGGTGAAGTTGAAATAATATTCACAAGAGAGAGTGGAAGCCTTGTTGACTTAGTTGTGGAAGGAGAGCACTCAGCCTCATATAGCCTTGAGTACTTCTCAGACTTCTCTGGAGCAGCTAGAGTCTCTGATGCTATTTCAATTAAGTTCTCTAGCGACATGCCCGCATTAATAGAGCACGAGCTACCTCATGGTGCAAGATTCTCATTCCTAATAGCTCCTAGGGTAGAGTGAAAAGCGTTGAAGTCGCTCACAATACTTAAAAAATTATACTCGTACTACTACTCGAGGCTTTCAAACATAGAGGTTCCGGAGGATCTTGCACTTAGGGAGATTGCTCTACAGCCCTGGGGCTCTAAGTCTTACAAACGACACCTCTCAGTATCAAGCAGAGATGAACTCATCAGGTTACTAGCCAAAGAGGCGCCTAGACACGCATACTATTCTTCAGCAAGATACCATAACCCAGCTGCTCCAGACATGGATGCTAAAGGCTGGATATCGGCTGACATAGTCTTCGACATAGATGCCGACCATTTAGATTACTGTAGGGATAAGATAATTAGGATTTCAACAGCGGAGGGAGAAGAGACTATAACTCCCAGAGAGTGCATTCAGTATGCAGGGTTTCTCGTAGAGAACCTAGTAGATATCCTAACTGAAGAGCTAGGTTTTGAAGCTAATAGAATCAGAATAGAGTTTTCAGGGCATCGAGGCTACCATGTTATAGTTCAACTACCACTTGATGACCCTTGGAGTAAAAGTGATTCACAAGTAAGAAGAGAGCTTGTAAACTACATAAAGGCTATTGACGCGCTCTGGGATAACATAATGAGTAAGGAAGTAAAGGTTATCAGCAAAGGTAGGGCGAAGAGGAGACTAAAACCATTAATTCCTACATTAACTTCACCTGGCCTCAGAGGAAGAGTTGCGCGCATAGCCTATAAGATTCTGTTGTTCAAGGGAGAAAAACGTGTTGCACAACTTCTTAAAGAAAAGAACCTTACGTATAATTACCTAAAGACCGTGGAGGATGGTGACCTAGTTCTCACAGCTCTGGAGAAGGCTAGAGAGATAGCAGGGATAGATGTAGATGAGCAAGTAACGGTTGATGTTAAGAGGCTCATAAGGATACCTGGATCACTAAATGGAAAGACAAGCCTTCCTGTAAAGACCATGAAGAGTATTAGTGAACTAGCCACGTTCGCTCCAACAGTAGAACTATCGCCATTCAAAGACTTTGATAGACTAAAAGTAAAGTACCTTACAGATACACCAAGACTAGAGGTTCTTGATGAAGTTATTAGCCCTGCTAAGAAAGGTGAACAAAGAAGACTCCAAGCCCCTATAGCCTTATACTTGGCGTCAAAAAGAATTGTAGATATTATTGAAGACCCTCTTGAGGGTAGTAGCTATTGAGCGAGGAGAGTATACTCCAAAAGCTTATCGATGATATTAAAACGATTTTAGAGAGTGGTGGTGAGATCAACCTAGATAAAATAGCTAAGATGATCGTTAGCTCGAAGACAACGAGTTTAGAGAGTTTAAAGAGAATAGAAGGTCTAGACATTTATAACCAACTCTTAAGGAGGGTAGCAAAGATAATTGCACACATATGGTCTAAGAGATCTAAGCTGATACAATCGATAGTTAGTTCGGTAGAGCAGCTTCTTTCAGGAAAATACCTTGTGTCAGAGGAGCGAGGATGCATACTAGTTAAGGTTAATAGGATTGTTGAGTTGGATAAAGGTTTAATCGCTTATGAGGGAGGCTTAACTTGTATTAGCATCAGCAAGTTCATCTTACTCTCTACTGCTAACTATATCTCACCTATCGCAGTAACATTAAGCTAACTAGTCAATCAACACTTATAAACTACTAGAGTAAAGATTTACTCAGCTAAGACTATAATACGGGTTAGTGGCTAGAGCGTAGGAGGGACTACCCCTTGAAAGTACCAAAGGTAATCAGGACGTATTGTCCACGATGTAGAACACATACGCCACACACCGTGATGATATATAAGCATGGAAAGCGTAGAAGTCTTGCACAAGGTGAGAGAAGGTATCGAAGGAAACAAGAAGGCTATGGCAGTAAGAGAAAGCCTGAGCAGAAGAGGTTCGCTAAAGTGACTAAGAAGATAGTATTAAAGCTTAAATGTCAAAAATGTGGATACATACTCCATCGTGAAGGTATAAGGTTAAAGAAGATAGAACTTGTTGAGGTGAGGTAAATATGGTAAGTAAGTTTAAGATACTCGTACCACAGCCAAGAAGCAGGTTTCTACTAGTAAAGTGTCCTACCTGTGGAAACGAGCAAGTAGTCTTTAGCCATGCTACGTACCCTGCTAGATGTCTAGTCTGTGGAACTCAGTTAGTAGAACCCACTGGAGGGAAAGCAAAGATTTTAGGACAGGTTATCCGCGTACTAGGCTAAGTTTTTAGAAAGTAACGTACTAAGCCATTTATCCTACTGTAAGCTATCATTGAATTACAATGTATACATTTTTAAGAGCTGAGCTGAATCATAGTGCTAAGGGTGAAGCTATGGTTATTAAGAGGAAAGAGTTACCAGACGTTGGCGAACTTGTTGTTGGAACCGTTAAAGAGGTCTATGATTATGGTGCTTACCTAACTCTAGACGAGTATGGAGGTTTAGAAGCATATCTACCTTGGAGTGAAGTAGCTTCGAGATGGATAAGGAGTATAGAGGAGGCAGTAAAGCCAGGACAAAAAGTGGTTGTTAAGGTAATTAGAGTTAATAAGCACAGAAAACAAGTTGATGTTTCACTAAAGCGTGTAACTGAGTCAGAGAAGAGAAAGAAGTTCATGCTATGGAAGCGTGCACAGAAGGCTGAAAAGATACTTGAGATTGTCGCTCAAAGACTTGGCAAAAGCTTAAAAGAGGCTTATGAGGAGGCTGGATGGAAGATTGAAGATTACTATGGAGAGATAATGGCAGGATTAGAACAAGCTGTACTTGAAGGTGCTGAAGCACTAATGAAAGCAGGTGTGCCACCAGAGTGGGCTAAAGCACTTTATGAGGAGGCTAAACGACACATAGAGGTCAAGCGTGCAAAGATAACTGGCACATTAACTCTCAAAACTCTAGAACCTGATGGCGTTGAGAGAATAAGGAAAATCTTACTAGAAATCAAGAATACTGTAGAAAAGACACCGAATGTGAAAGCTATACTATATACTGTAGGCGCACCTAGATACCGAGTTGAGGTAGAAGCTAATGATTATAAGACTGCCGAGAAAGCGTTAGCAGAGGGGCTTGAGATGGCTAAAAAACTTGCACGAACACTTAATGTTGAGCTATCATTTAGTAGAGACAAGAGGTGAAATAGTAATGAGGTGGCTACTTAGGGTATGTACAAAGTGTGGTAGATATACAATAATGCAAGAGAACTGCCCTGTTTGTGGTTCTAAAACACGTGTCCCTCATCCACCAAGATTCTCTCCTGAAGATAAATATGTAGCCTATAGATACAGAATGAAGCTTTTGGCAGGAAGCTTATCTGTAGGAGAGGAGTCTAAGAGGTAACACTCTTTACCAGGGCACATCTTTAAGACCTAACCTATAAGCAATAATGTTTGTTAGCCTATGCATTATGAACACAATTGGAGTAAACACGATAATAACGACAACATCCATTATTACGCCGATTGCAAGTAGCAAGAGTATCCCACCAATATAAAAATCTAGCTGGTCTACAATGGGCAGTGGACTACCCCTCTCTAAACCTAGTCTTCTCTTAACGAAAGACGCTACTATATCTCCTAGTAAAGCTCCCAGAAGAGCTATGATCCCTATGGGGATAACATGGGTTACGCTAAATATGTTTGAGAGGAGAATTAGAATAGCAGAACCATAAAGTAACGCTATTAATGCTCCCTCAAAAGATTTCCCATCCCCTAATATTCTCTTGCCATCAATAAACTTCCTACCCAAGTCTATGGGGTACCCTTGACCTACAAGTACAGCCGAACCATTTGTAATCATCATTGATACTATGATAACAATAGTCTCTAAGGCTGAGAGGTAAATCAAGACATTAAACCCCCTTCTAAGAAGCTAAGCTCCACACATACCTCTGAGAGAATACAGGCTATCTTAAAGCTTGATCTAAGTGTCGATAAGAATACAAGTTCATTGCCATATCTCTGGGTGAAGTGAATCATGCTTGAAACAATATATGATAACAATTCTAGATCACTAGTATCAATTATACTAGTACTAAGGTCGATTATGACTGCATCAAAAGCATAGATTTTAAGATCCATGATAACTCTAGACAATGTTAATAGATCAACGTAATCCATGAACATAGAGTTGTCCGAGACTACATTACTAAGCGCTCTAGCATAATACTCTGAGTTTATGGGTGCTAAGAGAACTATATCCTCACCATTAACAATCTCTTGAAGGAGATATACAGCTTCTCTACGATTAGTGTAATAGATTGCTAAGACACGATAGTTAACGCTCTTAAGCTTAATGAGTATCGACCCCCATTTATAGCTAACATTAGCTGAGAGCTTCAAAACTTAAAAGAGACACTAAAGTTGTTGAGTTCTTGATGGTAGGAGGGGGGATGAGTAAACACTGAAGATCTGCATAGATTTAAAGGATTTAAAATGCCTAAGAGAACTCTCTGACATCATTGAAATTAAACTTGCTAATCAAGGTAATAATGAGAGCTCTAAGTGTATGGAGCTTATTGTTGAATTAAAGCTACAAAGCCCTAAAATACTATTAGTTAACACTCAATGCGTACCTTTAGCTGTAAACTTGGCTACAAGGATCTTAGGTAAGCAAGTTGTACTTGGGATAGATCCTGGAGAAAAACACCACGGTGTCGCCATCGTAGTAGGAGACTTAATAGTTGTAACCAATAGACTGGACAGTACATTCATAGAGAAGCTCTTACGATCATTGCATGAACAGAAACCATTGGTGAGGATAGGGTCGTCATGTAAGACTTGGCGTAATATTGCTAGAAGATTGTGTAGGAATGGTTATAGGGTTGAGGCTGTTAGTGAAGATGATATTAAAAGCGCGTGGCTAACACTCATTAAATTAAGAGCTAAAAATCTTGGAGCTAACAAAGACAGTCTTGCTGCAATAGCTATAGCGTTTAAGAGAGGTTACGAAGTAATATGTTAGACGATGATGTCTTTTACGGTTCAGTCTATGAGTATATACGTGATGCCCTACGACACAACTTGAGCATAAGAGTATACGATGAACATAGCAACATCGTGCACACTATACTAAGTGATGATGGTAGCTCCTGCTCCATTATTAATGGGGAACCATATCCCATAATCTCTAATATGGTGTACTCTAGAAACGTTATAGCTAAGCTTCTAGGTGCAGCTAATGATGTAGAGCTATACATGAAGATAAATAGTGTTTACAATGCCACCGTGAAACCAAACGTTAAGTATATGGAGTTTGAGAAGTTCTTTGAAAAAGTTGATAGAAACCCCATACCTCTACTAAAATTCTATGAGGAGCAGTCACCAAGATACTTTGCAGGAATAGTTGTGTCATGTATTAATGAGCTATGTAATGCGTCAATACACCGAATCATGGTTTTAGACGAAAACTATTATTGTATTAGGGTTGTCCCAAGGCATCTCTACAGGATAATTAAGACTCTAGGTAAACCTCCCGCCGCGATCATCATTGGCGTACATCCACTTGTAGAGCTGGTGGCAGCTACATCACCACCCTTTGGAGTGTATGAAATACCTTTAGCTGCAGGCATTGTTGGAAAGCATATCGCTTTATGTAGGACACCCATCTACAATATACCAGTGCCTTGTGGAGCATCAATTGTTATTGAGGGTATACTCAATGTTGATAAATGTGATGAGGAACCCTACGTGGATATACTAGAACTCATAGACTATAAGATGAGGCAGCCCGCATTTAGTGTTAAAGCCATATACATTAACAAAGTGTTTAAACCATTTCTGCGAATCATAGTTCCGGGAAGTGTAGAACATAAAGTGCTTATGGGACTACCTAGAGAAGCACAAATCTATGAGCTAGCTTCTCGAGTAGCTAATATCAAGAAGGTTAGGTTATTACCGCAATCTGGAATGTGGCTAATAGCTGTAATCTCATTGAAGAAAGAGCGAGAGGGAGAACAGATAAGTGCTAGTCTTGCAGCTTTTACTGCTCATCCAAGCTTAAAGATGGTTATAGTAGTTGATGAGGATATAGACCCAGATAATATTGATCAAGTATTGTGGGCTATAGCTACCAGAGTTAAACCGAAACATGATGTTATTGTAATAGATAAGGCTGTAGGTTCAACATTAGACCCTTCAGCGGAGGCTGGAGGATTAACATCCAAACTCATTATAGATGCGACTATCCCTTTAAATGAGGATGAGAGAAAATATAGAAGGTGTAGGAGAGTCCATGTACCTCACTAAAGAGGAAGAAAGGATACTAGATGGCGAGGAGGGAGAAGCTAAGAGAATAGCACTCGAAATATTAGTAAAGGTTGGTGAGGCATTAGGTGCAGAGAAACTCATTAATATAAGTCATGCACATGCGTCGGGAATATCCTATAGAAACATAGGTGACGCTGGACTAGACTTTATAGAGAAACTCTACCTCAATGGGGGTAGGACATCTGTATTCTCAACGTATAACCCTGTGGGAACCCCCTTAGGTCTTAATGACGTTCCTAAAGAGCTTTTACAAGACTATGATAAGCAATTGAAAATCATGAACTACTTGCATGGAATGGGCTTTAAGTTTACAGCCACCTGCTTACCTTATGAGGTTAGAGCACCTAAACTTGAAGAACATCTTGCCTGGGGCGAGTCAAGTGCTATACTAGTTGCAAACTCGCTCTACGGTGCTCGAACAAATAGAGAAGGTGGACCATTAGCGTTAGCAGCAGCTATAACAGGTAAAACGTATTATTGGGGACAACACACTCCCGAAGGAAGGCTATTAAGGCTAGTTATTAAGGCTCCTAAACCAAGAGATGAAGTTGAATATGGAGTGCTAGGTTACATCATAGGATTAACTGGTGAGACTAATGTATACATTGACCTCGGCAAGGGTCATCATAGACGAGACCTCATATCATTGTGTGCTGCAGCAGGAGCTTCAGGCTCAACAACATTCATATACATAAATGGGGTAACGCCAGGAAAGCCTCAGATGGAGAAGAACGTTGAGAGAATCATACTAGACTACAAGGACTATAAAACAGTTTTAGATAGGCTTTCAAACATTGATGTTGAGGACGCTGAAGTAGCTTATATAGGCTGTCCACACTTGAACGAGATGAGTTTGAATAGAATCCTATGCTATCTAGTAGGTAGGAAACCGAGGAAACCATTATACATCGGTGTTCCAGGCTACCTAATGAAGAAATACCATAACTTGGCAAAAAGACTCGCTAAGAGGAACATAATGTTAGTGATGGGAAGCTGTATAGTCGTTTCATGGATAGATAAAATCTATAAGAATGTACTAACAAATTCAGTTAAGGCAGCACACTACCTACTCAAGAGAGGAGTAAATGTTGCACTAACAAGTTTAGAGAACATACTAAAGTACTTGTTAAGGTAAGAGAAGCATGATGGTAATCCCAGCTAGGATAGTATACACGCCTCTAACAGGAGATACTAGAATTACTGGAAATTTAATCGTAATTAAAGACTTCATATCACCCTACGGCGATATCGATTATAGAGAATGTACTGTAGTAGGAAGGAAGGCTGAAAACTACATACTAGCAGTTAAAGGAGTCGTAGGAAGCACTGTAGGTTCATACGTAATCTATGGTGCAGCAAGGAACTGTAGGTTAAAGGCCATAATCATAGTGAGAGTTGACCCTATAACAGTTACTGGTGCAGTTATATCTAGGATACCATTATTACGTCTCGAAGAAGCTGGGTTCGAGAAACTCAATAGCAACTGTAAAGTTGAAATATCATTGTTAGACGATACTAAAGCCTTAATAAAGATAGTTAACGATCCAAAGGATAGTACACAGCCTTTCCTCTGATAACAGTGAATAATCGAACCCGTATTAGAATTGGAGAGAACTGTTATGGTGCGGGGGGTGGGATTTGAACCCACGCAGGCCTACGCCATCGGGTCCTAAGCCCGACCCCTTTGACCTGGCTCGGGCACCCCCGCAGCAGCCCTGCACCATAAATTCTTTTTAACAATGTTATAAGGGGAATATAACGTTAACTTCTAATATCTTAGTTGTAACCACTTGGCCTAGATAGCTAAGCTAATAAATAATCACATATTTACAGACTATCAGTAACGGATGCCGGGGTGGCCGAGCGGTCGAAGGCGGTGGGCTCGAGTTTCCGGCTAAAATAGGAGGAGGGAGACCCACTGCCCCGTGAAGGGGCGCGCGGGTTCGAATCCCGCCCCCGGCGCCATCTCCCGTTAATTACACTATTACCTCCTCAGTCTTTGGGTCGAAGAGGTATATCTTTGACATGTCTATGTAGAGGCTTATTTTCTTACCTGACTCCATGAAGAGCTCTCTCATGGTTTTAACTTTTACTAATGTGTCGTCAACCTTAACGTTAATTATCGTCTCTGTACCTAGTGGCTCAACCACATATACTTCACCTGGAATGGCTTGAGAGCCCTCTATAGGCTCTAGCGATATGTGTTCAGGTCTTATTCCTAATATTACCTCACTACCTTCACCAATCTTCTCTTCAACTACTCTACCTAATTCAGATGGTAACGTTATGGCGAACGTCCTACCTTCAAGGACATACCTATCTCCTCTAACCCTGAATACTAGTCTTATAAAGTTCATTGGTGGAGTACCTATGAAACCAGCAACAAATAGTGTTTTAGGTTTATGGTATATCTCTGCTGGTGTACCTACCTGTAAGACTCTACCTTTATTCATTACGGCTATTCTATCAGCCATACTTAGAGCTTCAACTTGATCGTGAGTAACATATATTGTTGTTATCTTTAACTGTTTCTGTATACGCTTAAGCTCAGCCCTCATATACACTCTTAGTAAGGCGTCAAGGTTGCTTAAAGGCTCATCCATTAGCCATACCTTAGGCTCTCTAACTAAAGCTCTTGCTAGTGCGACACGCTGCTGCTGGCCACCACTAAGCTGTTTTGGGTATCTGTCAAGAAGCTCCTCTATTCTTAATAGCTTAGCAACTTCTCTAACTCTCCTATCAATCTCCGATTTAGGTAACTTTCGCAGTTTAAGTGGAAATGCAATGTTATCATACACTTTCATGTGAGGATATAGAGCATACTGCTGAAACACCATTGCTACATCTCTACGCCTAGGAGGTAAATCAGTTACATCTTCACCATCAATATATACTCTACCCTTAGTTGGCTTCTCTAATCCAGCAATTATCCTTAATGTAGTTGTCTTACCACAACCACTAGGCCCTAAAAGAACGAAGAATTCACCATCCTTTATCTCTAGGTTTATATCATCAACAGCCTTTGTACGTGGGGGGAATATTTTCGTAACATGTTCGAGCTTTACATGTGCCATGACTCTGAGACCCCACAAATATTTTTCTCACACCACCTCTTCAAGTATCTAGCGAGACTACACTAGTACAAAAAATTTGATAGTAAAACTAAATGATGTATTAACAATACCTTATCTTGTTACGAATCCTGCAACACCTCTCTTAAAGTACTTCTGCATAACTGCAAAGATTACTATCATCGGTATCGAATATATTATAGCGAAAGCCGACAATTTACCGTAATCTATAAGTCCATGCTGACCATAGAAGAAGTAGAGCCCTACTGAGGCAGGATATAGTGTTACATCCTGTATCAACATTAAAGGCACAATAAACTCGCCCCAGCTAAATACGAAAGCTAGCAGCCATACAGCAGCTATACCTGGCAATGCTAATGGTAGTGTTATTCTAAAGAACGCACCTAATCTTGTACAACCATCAATTAATGCAGCTTCCTCATAAATTATCGGCAATGATCTAAAGTAGCCATCAAGCATTAATAGAGTAAATGGCAGTATTAATGCAGCTAAGACAAGTATTAGAGCTGGTATCGAGTTAAGCCATCCCCAAGCCCTAAATATAAACATTAATGGTAAAGCAATGATTATTGTTGGAACCAACCTAAATACTACAAAGGATGATAACATTATGCTTTGACCCTTAAACCTATATCTTGAGAGAGTATAGGCAGCTATAACCGATAATATTGTTGCTATGGTAGCACTACCACTAGATATTATTAGCGAGTTTATAATCCACACGTAGGGAGGTACTTGGCCAACAGGCTCCGTCATTCTAAGATAGTTTGAGAAGGATATTTGTTTAGGAACCTTAAATTCTGGAGTTAAGTTGTGAGGTATTAATGACGACAACACTAGCCATACGAATGGTAGTGAGAAGAAGAACGTTATCACAACCAGATATACGAACATAAGAACTATACTAATTACAGCTTCTCTTCTCAAACTACATCACCCTCTGAAGCCTACCTAACAGTTTGAGGTAAGCCACGATAAGAACTAGAACAATGACGAACATTATGTCTGAAGCTGCAGCAGCAATAGTAGGCTCAAAGATTGTTATACCGTAAGTATAAACATAGAGAGTCCACAGTATACTAGGCATTTCACGAAGCATTATGAACGGTAATGTAAAGACTCCAAAGGTCCATATCGTTATGAGTATGAAGTCAACTAGAAGAGCAGGGGCTATCAGCGGTAATATTATGTACCTAAACTTCTGCCATGCAGTTGTACCGTCAACCTCCGCAGCCTCATAGATGTATGAAGGTATACCCTCTAGAGCAGCCATAAAAAGTATCATAGAGAACGCTGTACCTCTCCAAATATTAGCAACTATTATAGTCTCGAGTGGACGAACCTCATATAATCTTACATTCAAACCTAACAATAGTGTTAGTAAACCACCTCGATCAGTAATAGCAGCCCAAGCATATCCAGCCACGACCTCAGGTATAACCCAAGCTGCATATACAAGACCAATAGCAATAGCACGTAATACTTTTAGTACACCACCTATAGGTCCTTCCGGAAGCTTTGCACGAGCTACTAAGGCCAAACTTAAACCTAGGAAAGCTTGACCGATTATAGCTGATAAGACTGTAAATATAAAGCTATTCCAGAGGGATGCTTGAAAAGTCTCATCTGTTAAAAGATTGATATAGTTTCTTAAACCAACGAACCAATAGTGCTTAGCATGGTAGCCTATAGGGGAATAGTTTGTGAAGCTTATGAAGACATTCCATACAAGTGGATAGAGTACGAACAAAGCTATGAATACAAGAGCAGGAAGGGGGAGAAGGTAAACACCCTTACCAACTTCAAAAAATGTTACGAGTTTTTCATAAAAAGATTTGAGTGAGGACATAGACTGCTTCACCAGATCATCCTTAGCTCTTTCTAACAGGGTATTCTATAACATTATCAGCGCCTACTGTCTGCTTAAGCTTCTTACAGTACAAGTCTAATGCTTGATCAGGACTTGTAACCTTACCCTCTATTATCAATTGTGTTACCCACTGTATGATCTTAGACACCTTTGGATACTGTGGTAGGGCATCTCTATAGTCTGTGAACTTAATGAACTCTGATATTAGTCTAATGTACTTATTGCTAGCGTACTCGGGAACTTCAATAGCGTCAAGCCTTGGAGCAGGCTTGCCATACTTTGCAGCGTAGAGGGCCTCGTTCTCTCTACTTGTTAGAATCTTTATGAACTCCCAAGCAAGCTTTAACTTCTCTGGGTTCTTAGCGAGCTTTGCATTTATACCAACAAACCATCCACCAGATATCGATACATACTTTGGCTCTCCCTCAGCACCACCCTTATATCCTGGCATTTTAGCAATACCGATAACGTCCCATTCACATGATAAGTAGCAGCTCTTCTGGCTAGGTGTTGTACATTTTCCACCCTTACATCCACACTTCTTAGTACAGACTGGAAGTGGCGCAATTCCTGTTGGCCCCCAACCTTCAAAGAACTCCCAGGATCCACCAAAGTCTATAGCTGATGTACCCTCTGAGAATGACTTTCTGTGTGCCGCCCAGGGATCTGAAGCTAAGTTTACCTCGTTGTTTCCGACCTTGTATTTTACGTACACGTCAATGTAGAACTTAAACGCTCTATACAATGCTGTGCTCTTACAAATCCACTTATGATGCTTATAATCGTACAGCCTGTTTAATGGTGGTTTGTCAGCACCTACAAGTAGCATCCAGAAGCCCTGGCAGGGTGTAGCTTCACCCCACTTTAGTCCTGCTGGGAGGATTATTGGATAGAACTCAGAGACTCCTAGTGCTTTCTCGATCTTGGGTGCACACTCCTTAAGCTTTATAGCCGTCTTGAGGATATCATCCCAAGTCTTAGGCTGCCATGGTACTGGTATTCCACATAGCTTGAATATGTCCTTACGATAGTAGAGCATTCTAACGTCAGTGTCAATCATTATACCATATACGTGCCCATTAAATGTGACCATCTTCCTCATTGCTGGAGCAAATTCATTCCAATCTGGCCAGTTCTTGATGAATTGATCTAGGGGGTATATGTATCCTGCAGCAGCTACAGACGATAGTAAGAAGCTGTCTTCATCGATAACATCACCTGCTGTTCCTGCTGCAAGATCCTGAGTAACCTTTGTTGCACAATCAACACCATATGGTATCATTATTATCTTTACATCAACATCATAACCCTTCTTTCTCATCTCCTCCTTGAACTTCTCTATCGCTGGCATGAATAGAGCTTTATGAGGCTCACAGAACTCTATTGTTAATGTTACCTTCTTTAATGGTTTTGTGGCAGCTGTTGCAGTCATAGTTTTTGTAACTGTTACTGGTGCTGCAGTCTTATACACTGTCGTGATTATGGTTGTCGTAGTAGAGGTTGGAGGCCTCATGAATGTTGCAGCACTAAGACCTATTGCTATTACAGCCAGGATTATGGCTATAATTGCGATAATGTCAGAAACCCTAGCCATAAGAATCTCCCCCATAACTTAGGTCTTACTATCCGCACCCAATTCCTCAGGTTGAGGTGTATACTCCTTGATAAATACAAATAAATTTTTCTCGCTAACTTTATAATAGAGCGGTATATCGGATAATGGTCTACAAGATTCCTCATGGCAAAAATAACATCATTGATGTAAAATGTCTTTACACTTATAGAATACTCTTGTCGCTAGGGTATAGCGAGAGGCTGTCCCTAGCTGCTATTAAGATACTTGGATGCAACCAAATAACATTAATGATATGTAGTAGATGCATACACACTCCAGAGCTAGACTCTGAGATATTGAGAAAGATTGTTAGCAACGTTAAAGGTAGAACACTAATCATTGATGGCTATAATCAAGCAGCTACGTACTATGCAGGAATACAGGGCCAGTTAATACTTCGATGCACTGATGGAATGGTAAGAGATTTTCTTGGAGGTAGCTATGATAGAGGTAAATCTCTACAGGAGATGGCGAAAGCTTTAAGCCAGGCATTAGAGAGGGGCATCATAAACCCGACAAAGATTATAATGGTTTTAGATTCTAGAGTGCCACATAGTGCAAAACACCGCATATTAGTGCTAAACATGCTAAAAAATAGTCATGTAGATGCAGATGTAATTCTTTCAAGAAATTGTGATAAGACGATAATAACGCTTGCAGAACAAGAGGATGGTGTCGTGGCATCCTCTGACATAGTAATTGCAAAGAAGACTAAAAGAGTTATTGATTTAGCTGCAAAAATCCTTAATGATATACATGGAATCAAAGCAAAAGATATATCCACCTTACTAGGAATCATACATAAAGACTGGTGTAAAGAGGGCCCGTAGCCTAGCCAGGATAGGGCGCCGGCCTTCTAAGCCGGAGGTCCGGGGTTCAAATCCCCGCGGGCCCGCTATCCCTCTCCCCCTACTCCTAAAGTACTCGAAAGAACGCGTCTTTTTAACAAACTTAATACTACACATGATACCTACTTAATACTGTACTATGGGGGAGGGTGGACACCGGCTGGCCGCCGACGGCCTCCGTGTAGGGGGCTGAGGAAGCTCCGCCCTCCCCGCGGCACGGAGGCCCCGAAAGGGGCACGGGTAACACCCGTGGCAACGGCACAGAAACGGCACGCCCACCCTGGGATGACGATGAAGGGGCGAGGACCCCCTGGCGACAGGGGGTCAGGAAACCCCCGGAGAACCAGGGTGGGTGCGGTGAAACGTGCCGCCCCTCCGGGAGCAAGGGGCGCGCCGATGAGGGCCGCGCGACTGGCGCGCCGAACCGCTAAGTCTAATACGGCCGTAGGTACAAAAGGCGGGCTATAGCTGGTGTCGGGGCCCAAGCCACCTCATGGTATAGTGTTGGGTGGGAGCTGTGGGGAGGAGACGTCGTAAGTATAGGAAGCCTCAGCTGCTGAAGCCTCCACGCCGTCTACCTACAGTGT
>CAZTPV010000192.1:0-4291 GCA_964615085.1 uncultured Desulfurococcales archaeon | reverse complement strand
CTTTACGCCTTTTAGCTTAGTTATGGGTGGCACCGGAGGCGTATTCTTTCCTGTTATAAGCTTGGGTACCTTTCTTGGTGTTGGCTTATCTAAGCTGCTAGGTTCAACATTCACAAGGTATAGTGGGATTTTTGCAGCAGCTATGGTTGCAGGGGTTTTTGCAGGTACGCAGAAGGTTGTGATAAGTGCTGTACTCTTTAGCTTAGAGGTTCTCGGCCTTGGAGGACTAATACCATCAGCTATATCAGCTACCATAGCCTACTTCATAACGATAGGGGTATCACTCTTTGAAGCACAACTTGCAAGAAGAGAGGTATCAAAGAAAATAGCTTTGGCTGAACTATATTCGCGAATCCACGTTAACCCTCAACTAATGAAACTCTTGCGAAGAGTTAAAGCTGGAGATATAGCTAATACGCGTATAGTGAAGGTGTATTTTGACGAAACTATAGGCGAGGCTTTCAACAGACTTGCACGTACCGGATATACAGCTTTCCCAGTTGTGGACTATGAGAATCGACTGCTAGGATATGTTGCACTGGAGGACCTAATGGTCGTGGATAATCCACATACATTGATTATTGAAATCGCTAGACCCGCGCCAACAACGTCACCTTACACGGACTTAGACACTATAATAAGGTTGTTCCTAAGACACGGTATTGATAGGATATTTGTTGTCGATAGCAACCTAAAGCTAATAGGAATAATAACCAAGACAGATATATTGAGAAGCTTAGTTAACATCTATTCTGAGTACAAGGGAGGTTAGTTGAGAAGTTCAGCCGAGAACCGATTCATCACAGATACAGCACAATATTCCCTCATCACGCTACTAGAACACTTGTTTCCTCTAGAGAATACAGTCTACGAGACTATAGCTTGCCTAGCATCACCTGATACAAGCATTATAAGACCGCTAGGGGTTTATAGAGTTAAAGATATGTTGATCTCAAGGATATACCCTGGTACGGTATTAAGTCAAGTAGCAAAAGACGCTATATGGTGTTGCATAGCTGGTCCACAATATGCTAGCGACTTTATCAACGCATTAGAGGGCTCGATAAGTAGTGATGAAGCTAATATTCTTCCAATAAGGTGTCCAAGAGGTTACGCTACAATTGAAGCAATTATAGTTAGGAGGAGCGTTGAATGGGAGAATGGAGAACCAATACTCTACTTAACTATGAAACCCATTTGGCTAGCTGTAAGAGGGATTAGTCCACTCTACTCAAGATGGCAGGGTACACTAATTGAGATTCTTATAGAGCTGACTAGGGTAAGATTTTATGCTCTGAGGAGAAGCTGTCCTAAAGCAAGACAACACTATGAGAGACTACTTAAAATTATTGAGCTTGACCAGAGAGTACTAAGGCATTTACCTGACTACCTACTAAAACAATTGTTAAAGATGATTGAGAGTCTACTAGCTACTGGATGTATAGAGCCTCCCCCTTCTAGCCTCTTGCAAATTAGTTGGTAATGCTAATTCTATGTCCTTAGCACCTTTAGCTAAAAGTGTCTGAAGTAACGCACTCAATGTATCCATCTTGGATAGTTCACGTTTTACTAGTGAGTCAACAAGATCATTAAACCATGGTAGCGATGTATATGAAGCCTCCATGGAGAAAAGTGTGATTAGAGAACTTAGCTGACTTTCATCCTTAACGCATATCTCTACTTTGACTGCTTGTGGTAGACCTCTAAGAGGCTTGTAGAATACTAGTTTACAGCCTCTCCTTCTTAATAAGTCGATAGGATGATCTAACATAATATACTCGCCACGGCTAAGAAGAATAGAACATAATGCTTTATCATTAAACTTGATTTCACCTAACCCAACTACTTTGGCTAAAAGACTACTATAAGAACGCTTAACCACACCACATATGGGAACATTACGGTTTAAAGCCTTTTCAATTAGGCTTATAGATGTTTGTAGAAGCTTTGCCCATTTACCCTCACGGGCATAAAGACTCTTAAACGGGATTAGCTCGCCATCAAATACCATTAGCTGTATGTCTTCACGACTATTTAGCAACTCCATAGCTAAAGTGCGCTCATACATTCTAGCTCTAAAAGCTATTTCATCACTATCAATACCCTCAACAAAATTGTAGATAACTTTAGAAGAGACGTAGTAATCGTGCAACTTAAGCTGCTTTACGTGAACCCATCCATAAGATATCATTGCAACTGAAGCTCCTAATAGATCTCTAGACCTCAAAGGAAAAGCCGAGTCTATAGAATATATGTTACTGAATCTACGGGCAAGACTTCCACGATCAAGACTATTAATCCTTCTAATAATCGGCTTAAGCTGCGTTCTCAACTCTTTCTTAACCCTGGAAAGTTGTTGAGCTATAGCTTTTGCTACAGATTCTAGGTCCTTAGCATCTACTTCAAAGTAATTCTCTTCCACACTCCCCCATAAACTACTAGACCTATTTAGTTCTTAAAACACTAGAGGCCCTCCAGCCCGAGATTACTTAGGAATAGGGTGGCGCCGGGGGCGGGATTTGAACCCGCGCGGCCTCGTCGGCCACCGGCTCTCCAGGCCGGCCCCTTAGACCGCTCGGGCACCCCGGCATGTATGTAGTTTAAGGAGTACTTGCTCCAAGGAAACTATGCTATTTTATTTACACGTTTAAAAACATTATTTTAGTCTTATTTCTATGTAAACGTCTTGAGGAACTTTGACTCTCATAATCTGTCTCATAACTCTTTCATCGGCATCTATTATTATCAAGCGCTTATGTATCCTTAGCTCCCATTTATCCCATTTCTTGGAACCTTCACCGTGTGGTAATCTTAGCGTTGGAACTATGAGTCTCTTGGTGGGTAATGGTATTGGACCTCTCATTCTTACCCCAGTCTTTTTAGCTATTTCCTTTATCGAGTTAACTACTCTCTCAAGGCTTTCAACGTTAGTGCTCCATAATCTTATTTCAGCTCTTTGAACCATAGTGAACACCGTGGTTTATTGCTTCCAGTATTATGATTAAAAATAACATTGTATGTTTAAGTTGATAGAGAACCAGCTATTACTTAGACCTTATCTCAACTTTTGCTGGTTTAACGTCAACAACTATTCCTATACCTATCGTTCTACCCATATCCCTCATAGCAAACCTGCCTAATTGTGGGAACTCACTATACTTTTCTATGACCATGGGCTTAATAGGCTTAAACTTTACTATTGCTGCATCACCCTGCTTAAGGAACTGTGGATTCTTTTCTATTACTTGACCAGTTCTTGGATCAAGCTTCGCTATCATTTCAACGATTCTAGCTGCTACGCTTGCTGTGTGCGCGTGTATCACAGGTGTGTAGCCTACGGTTATAGCTGTTGGATGCCATATTATGAATATTCTTGCTGTAAACTCCTCTGCAACTGTTGGTGGATGAGTTGGGTGGCCAGCTACATCACCCCTCCTGATATCTCGTCTGGATACACCTCTAACGTTGAATCCTATGTTGTCGCCAGGCTCCGCCTTCTCTATTGGTTGATGGTGCATTTCAATACTACGTACTTCGCCTACTATACCTGGAGGCATGAATACTACTTTATCACCTACCTTAAGTACACCTGTTTCAACTCTACCTACGGGTACTGTACCTACACCAGTTATTGTGTAGACGTTTTGTATTGGTATTCTTAAGGGTTTATCAATGGGCTTTGAGGGTGGCCTAATGAACTGGTCTAGGGCCTCTACAAGTGTAGGACCATTATACCATGGCATGTTGGGGCTTCTCTCAATGACGTTCTCGCCAGTCCATGCCGAAACAGGTATGAAGGGTATCTTTGTTGGATCATAGCCAAGGCTTTTCATGAACTTTGCTAGTATCGTCTTAATCTGCTCATACCTCTTTTGACTGTAAGGCGGCTCTGTGGCATCCATCTTGTTTACCGCTACTATGACTTGGTCAATGCCCATAGTCCTTGCAAGTATTAAGTGCTCTCTTGTCTGCCCCTCGGGGCTCATTCCTGCCTCAAACTCACCTTTCCTTGCCGAAACTACTAGTATCGCTGCGTCAGCTTGGCTTGTACCAGTTATCATGTTCTTAATGAAGTCTCTATGACCTGGTGCATCAATAATAGTGAAGTAGTACTTCTTTGTCTCGAACTTAACGAAGGTTAAATCAATAGTTACTCCACGCTCACGCTCCTCCTTTAACCTATCAAGAATCCAGGCGAATTTGAAAGACTCCTTACCCTTCTTCTTGGCCTCCTCTTCAAGCATTTTCATAGTTTTCTCATCAATGTAGCCTAGCCTATACAGTAGATGAC
>CAZTPV010000191.1:0-3645 GCA_964615085.1 uncultured Desulfurococcales archaeon | reverse complement strand
ACCTCTCGTCGAGTTACCGGCCTATCCCAGGGATAGTATCTACTAGACACGCGGTTGTAGAGGCTAGTAATAGCATCTACATGAGAGCTAGTAGCATCAGTAACACGCACACTCATAGCCACCACCACACAAGGGTTAAGGGCTCAGCACCAGCTAGGTCATCAGCTTCTCAGCCCGATAATCCCTCTTCACAGCCCCATTAGATGGTATCATACAAGCCACATACTTTTATGTCCACTACTCCCCCCATTAGACTTAGCTCTAGGGGTGACGTGTCATGGCTCTCAGAGGCTACGTGATCATACTAACTACAGTATCCTCTCGTGAGGATGCAGAGCGTATTGCTAGGACAATTGTTAGTGAGAAGCTAGCAGCCTGCGTCAGTATTGTTGATGGTGTTTCCTCAGTCTACTGGTGGGAGGGTAGAGTTGAGGAGGAGAAGGAGCTACTCCTAATCATTAAGACTAGTATTGACAAGCTATTAGAGCTTACTAGAAGGCTTAGAGAAATCCACCCCTACAGGGTTCCAGAGATACTCGTACTACCAGTAGCTGCAGGACTACCAGACTACCTTACATGGGTTGAAGAGGCTACTAAGCGTTGATGGTTGGGTTATGAGAGCATCCTAGCTATCCTACTAGTCTTCTCAGCTATTCTCTCAAGGAGGCTTCTAAGGGAATCTAGTTGCTCTTTCGATGAGACTCTAACACCTCTACTCCTAAGGCTTTTTAGAGCCTCCTCGTGGAGGTCAAGTACTAGATCAACTATCCTAAGGCCCTGTAGCGCCATCTCCATAAGCCTCTCAACACCCTTAGAGGTTACATGGTATACTATAAGCTCTTTCCCACCTCTACTAGATCTCGTAGCCTCGACGAGACCCTCAGATTCAAGCCTCTTTAGTAGAGGGTATATGGTTCCAGGGCCAGGTCTCCCCAAGCTAGCCTTCTCAAGTAGGCCTCGAAGCCTCTTCATAAGCTCATAGCCGTGCATAGGCTCTATAGAGAGCATTAATAGTATGAGGTAGGCCATACGAAGCTCCATAGACTCAGGTCTTGTTGTCACTAGAGCACTTCCCCTCCATGCTCCCAGCCTAGGTTTAGAAGGTAGCCCTATACTAGAAGTTAGCGTGTAAAACACGTCTAGTGTTAAGGGCTAGCCATGGTATGGGTTAACCATGAAGTGTACAATGTTCGAGTACTATTAGGTTCAGTTTTAAACGGTCGATCGAAGCCTAGAATGATGTGGGTGGAAACACTGAGGATACGGATCATAGAGTGTGAGAACAACTGCATGGAGATATGCTCTTCAACTACATCAGCTAGAGAGTACTTGGACTGTGTTGATAACTGTATGCACTTGTGCTTAGAGTCTAAGTGTGGAGCCTAGAAGACCACTTCGCCACTAGGCCTAGTAGCTTGTGGTTTTACTCGATACCCTCTAACCTTAGGCCACACCACCCTAACCCTCCTACAATACCTTACAGCGATTCTCTCAACAAGTGAGAGCTCCTCTCTAGAGGGGTTACAGTACCTTCTACACCATTCTGGGTCTCTAACCTCGACTAGTGGTGGGCCTCTAAGAGGATTAACGATCACCCACCACCTAGTACTGGCTAGAGCTTTAGCAGCACTAGCTAAGATGTTTGAGAGGCCCTCAGAGTAGCCTTCAACACCTCTCGGTACAGGTATTCTCAGCTCAACCATAACCTTGTATGAAGCTACTAGTTTAAGGCCGTTAAGGAGGTTTTCTAGGTACCTTCTAGCAGGCTCTAAGGGAAGACCTGTAAGCAGCTCTGGTGGATACTTTAGGTCTGTTGCAACACCATCAACAAGGCCTCTTGATAGGAGCTCTTCTAGAGGCTTGTATGGTGTTAGGCTAGTGTTAATCCACACTTCAAGACCACTCCTCTTAGCCTCCTCAAGCACTGGTGCAAGCTTCTCAGCCTGTAGTAGTGGCTCACCACCAGTAGCCATGAAGGCTTCAACAATCCTTGAGGCTTCTCTAACCATTCCAGCTAGCTCCTCAACACTATACTCTCTACAGGCTTCAGGTAGTGCGTCAGCTACAGGGTAGTTGTGGCAGAAGGGGCACTTTAGACTGCACTTGCACAGCCATAGTACTAGTGCTGGTTTACCAGTAACGTCTGTAAGGCTTATTCTAGCTCCTGCAGCAAGTATTCTATCCATTACCGTCTACACCACACATACTCTTATTCAAGCACTCTGCACTGATAACGTTAGAGGCTAGTATTACCACTACACCTTTTACCCTAGCTAATGCGTTAGCTAGCCTGGAGGAGGCTGGTAAGCCTCATTGAGGTGCTAAGCTATTATGGATGTTACAGCTATAGTGCTTGCTGGAGGCTTTGCTACAAGGCTAAGACCCTTAACGCTAACTAAGCCTAAACCACTACTACCAGTTCTTGATAGGCCCCTCCTAGACTGGATACTTGAGGGGCTTGAGAAGGCTGGGATCAAGAGGGTTATACTATCAGTTAGGTACATGGCTGACAAGATTAAGGAGAGGTATGGGTCTGGGTTTAACAGCCTAGAGCTAGAGTTTGTTGAGGAGGATAGACCTCTAGGCGATGCTGGGCCAATAAGGCTTGTAGACACTCTAATAGGGTTAACAGACACATTCCTCGTTGTCAATGGCGACATATTCACGAACATAGATTTCGCTGAGGTCATAAGATACCATAAACGTGTTGGTGCGGTAGCCACGATAGTATTGACGGAGGTTGACGACCCGTCAAGGTATGGTGTAGCTGTTATCGACGAGGATACGAGGATTACAAGATTTGTTGAGAAGCCTCCACGAGATCAAGCACCCTCAAACCTTGTTAATGCAGGCATATACGTGTTTGAGAGGGAGGTGCTCAAGTATATACCAGAGACTCGTGAGAGGCTTAAGATAGCGAAACACGTACTACCAAAACTGGTGGAGGAGGGGAAAGCCTACGGCTACCTCTTTAAAGGCTTATGGAGGGATATTGGTGTTCCTAGAGACTACCTCCTAGCGAATATTGAGGCCCTAGAATACTATTATCCTAGAGGCTATGTAAGCCATGATGCTGAGGTCTCAGAGGAGGCTGAAATACAGCAACCAGTCTACATAGCACCCTACACTAGAATAGCTCCTGGGGCAAGGATAGGCCCCTACACGATCATCTGTAGTAGGGTCGTAGTAGAGTCTAAAGCTCTTGTCGAGAGGAGCATAATTATGCAGAAGTCTAGGATTGAAGAGTCGAGCGTGATTAGGTCATCGATAATAGGTGAAGGCTGCTTCATAGACCGTTGGGCTAGAGTGGAGGAGGGTAGCGTTATAGGGGATGAGGTTATTATCGCTGAGAGAGTCTACATAGCGCCAAGAACAGTAATACTACCCTTCAAGGAGGTTGAATCAAGCATCTACCGTGAGGGGAGTATAGTCCTATAACCCCTACAATCAAACCTAGACTTGGAGAGGGCGGAGCTCCCCAGGGGGTAAGCCCCCGAAGAACAATAGCCTACCCTCTTAGGGGGTTGATGCCCCCTGGGCCCACTCTAGGAACACTATTAGGGTTTCCACTCCCACGTAGTATAGCTAGGTTTTAAGAGGGATCCAGCAACCTTCTAGCCTCTATGCGGTAGTATGGGGTGTTAG
>CAZTPV010000190.1:0-9387 GCA_964615085.1 uncultured Desulfurococcales archaeon | reverse complement strand
CCTATTGGTATTCGATATATCACAAGCCGATACTAGTATTATAAATCTATCGTTGCAAGACGATTATCAGTGACAACGTTTACGGAATATGTTTCACATCCAAAACACGGATCAACAAGAATACTTAATTAGCAACCTAAGAGTGTAGAGTATAAACTGGGCTCTTATCAGTGGGGATTAACGCTTCTAGAGTGAGAATGGTGATGCGCATTGGAGCTTAGCTGTCTACCACACCTACAGATAATAGTGTTATTGATACTTCAGAGGTACGGTCCCCTATGTGGTTACCGTATAGCTAAAATGCTTAATGAGACCCTAGGATTAGACATTGATGAGGCTTCAGTCTACAATGTTTTAGGCAAGCTCGCAAGGAGAGGCTTAGTAAGACCTATTAGAGAGACTGGCCATGGGAGGTCAATGGTACTTTACGAGGTAACTGAGCATGGTAGGGAGGAGCTATGCAAACTTCTAGGTGTGCTTGACAAAATTAATACTGCAATTGGTAGAGCTTTGGGTTGGGGTGTTGGTGAAGGTGAGCAGGGAGTACCGTGGACGGCGAGTAGTGTTATGGCCTGTCAATATTGATGCCTCAGCAACTCGCAGTGAGGGTAGGAAGATTAGTATTAAGGATGCTGTAAGGAAGCCTAGAATTGATGAGATTGTTGAAGCTGCAAAGAGACTTGGATTAAACCCTGAAGTTGAAGAGTCTAGATACCCTAGAGCATGGTGGGCTGAACGTAGAAGAGTTATTGTAGATAAGGTTGGCAGTAAGCTTAACACATTAAGGCTAATAGCCTCCGAGATTAAGAAGCTTAGGGAGGAGAGGAAGCTTAGAGGTTAGAGGCCTATTTGAGCAAGTATGGGAGATCTCTTCACAAGGTCTTTGAGCTGCTTAACAGTTGGGTCTAGGAGTGCTATGAGCCAGCCATACCTTTCTAAGAGGTTTATAAGAGTCTCCCTGAGCTTATCAATACTACCCCATAGCGCATCCCTAACAGACACTATTAATGCTACGCCCATCCCTGGATGAGCTTCCTCAATAAGTTTTAGTACTCTTACAATGTTAGCTCTTAAGATGTTATCCTCGATAACACCCTCTACGAAGGAGTATGCTGCATTAACACTTGAAATGCTTATACACCTAGTACCAAGTCTTCTACAATCTATGTCGTCCAACGGTAATCCTGTAACCTCATCATGATGGACTAGTGTTTTCCTTCTCTCAACTTTAAGCATGAATCTAGCATACTTAGTGCGGTAGAGTGTTAGTGTGAAACTCTGTTGTAGTCTTGACCATAGCCTTCTGATAGAGTATTCACTAAAGTTCATGACTCTAAGCGAGTGCGTAGTTGCAACTGGGGGATCAGTACAGCTTAACCTCTCCTCAACACAGAATCTAACTAGCCTCTCAAGAGACGCTAGTAGTAGTTCGGCATCCTCTGGTGCTATTAATGTCTTTGGCAGTAGTATCCCCTCCAGATCCTATGGGGGGTGCACTCCAAGCATAAGATTATAGGTTGCCAAGGCTTTATCTGTGATAGGGTGTATTAGCTTAAAGGATGATAAGTGATGAGCTGTAATGACATTATACTAGAGGCTAGGAAGCTAACTAAATCCTTCTCTGGCAGGTATGTTGTTAAAGATGTTAGCTTGCAGGTTAGAGCAGGAGAGGTTTATGCCCTAATAGGCCCTAATGGTGCAGGCAAAACCACTACATTGAGGATGGTGGTGGGGATATATCGTCCAGATAGAGGTTATGTGAGGGTTTGTGGACGCGACATTCATAGAGATCCAAGTGCCAGGAGGCTCTTAGCATATCTTCCAGAATCTCCAGGAGTGTATCCAAGACTAACAGGTTACGAGCATGTGAAGTTCTATGCTGGCCTCTACGCGCCAGGCAAGCTTAGAGAGATTTTGAGAAGAGTTGAAGAGATAAGTGGTCTTGGTGAAGCCCTACATAGGAGAGTCGGAGAGTACAGTAAGGGGATGAGGCAGAGACTTTTACTATCCATAGTTCTAGCTTTAGACACACCATTACTAGTTCTTGATGAGCCCACAAGTGGTCTCGATGTTTACACAAGCTACGAGATTAGGAGGATTATACGTAGTGCTGCAAGTGAGGGTAGAGCGATACTACTCACTAGCCATAACATGCTTGAGGTTGAGAGAATAGCTGATCGTGTAGGATTTATGTCGTCTGGAGTGATTGTCGATGAGGGGCCACCAAGAATGCTGGTAGAGAAGTATGGTGCTAAAGACCTTGAAGAGGCGTTCATAAAGGCTGTAAAGGTGAGGGGAAGTGACCACAATAAGTAGACTTAAGCTACTAGCTTGGAAGGAGGTACTTGACACTATTAGAGATACTAGGACACTAGCATTAATGGCGCTCTCAGCCATGATTTTACCAGTACTAGGCTTACTTATTGCAGGCCTTCAAAGTCAACAGCAAGTCCGAGTCCTCGTAAAAGTCTGTGATGAGAGTAGCGAAGCCTGGAGAGTAGCTAGACTTCTTTCAAGCTACCTAGCCTCTAACAGGATTATCGTGAATACTACAGGCTGTAGATCACAAATCTCCATGACAACGTATGATGCTAGCCTAGTAATACCACGTGGTTTTGGCGCGAATGTTTCAAGTATTGATAAACCTGTAATAGTTTATGTGAGAGAGCTAGTTGGTAGCACTAGTGCTATGAGGGCTAGAATGCTTATTGAAGACTTCTTCTTCAGGCTATCAGAGAAGATAGCTGTTAGGAGGATCAAGGAGCTTGCAGTAACTGCTGGAGTAAACGTTTCAGCAAACACTATTCTACACCCCTTAAGGATTGTAGAGGTTAAGGTAACGGCTACAGGTAAACCTGCACCGAGGGGGTTAGCATTAAGAGTTGAAGCTGCAAGATTCCTAGCCTTTGCAGTATTCTTCGTACTCAACCCTGCCATAATGAGTATCGCAGACACGTTCGCTGGTGAGAGGGAGCGACGTACAGCTGAGATGCTAGCATCATCACCTCTAACACCAGTAGAGCTTATCCTAGGAAAACTTGCTGGAGGACTTGTTGTCGCACTTATAGCCTCAGCTCTAGACGCTACTGGAGTACTAGCATACATGGGTCTTGGAGGATTATCCGTAAGTGGGCTTGGAGTTGATCTAGCTTTGTTCCATGCACTAGCCACACTAGTAGCTGTAATGGTGTCAGCTGGTCTTACAGCTCCAATCGCCGTAGCTGCACCAACACCTAGATCAGCTACTATAGGTGCATCACTTGTTAGTGGTGTTGCAACAGCAGTATTCTTCTCAATACTGTTCATCGATGTGAGCAGACTACCTACGATAATACAGTATGTCTTATACGCTATACCCTATACTCATATCGCTGTATCAATCCTAAACTATGCTTTAGGCTACAGGCTAGAATCAATACTACACATACTCGTCGCAATAGTGTTTGGAGCAGTAGGAGTAGTAGCTGCTGCAAAGATATATAGTCCTGAGAGGTTTGTTAGAACGTAAGACCAAGTGTATACGGTATAGGTGAGGCTACAAGACATTATACATTTTTAAAGTCCTAAAATCAAGAAATATAGTATAAGTCATGGATAGGAGGCCAGCATAGCAAGTCGAGGTGGTACAGTTGGCCCACGCTAGGAGGAGGGGGATCCTGAGAGCAAGTGCTAATGACCTTGAAATCATCGAGGAGGATAAGGAGCATGGAATTAAGGTGAAAATTCACCACCATAAATGGACTGAGATTGGATGGATAGACCACCACCTCGTAAGGATTAAGAGGACTAGTGAAAAGCGTGAACTAGGACTATTATCGTGGCTCGCTAAGTGGTTTAAAGCTAAGGCTTAGTCTCCTCCTTAATCTTCCTTAACTGCCTTAAGTACATCTCATATAACTCCTTAGTTGTTGTAGCGTCTTCTGGACCTTTATCAGGCCTCCACCTTATGAACCTTGGGAATCTTATAGAGATACCTGCACCAGGCTTAGCCCAGCCATAACAGCAGGTGTGCATTGGGCTGAGAGTCAGCTCAGCACCTATTATCTCCGCTACGAGTGCAGGCTCAACCCACACATCAGGCTTCATGCTACTATCGACGCGTGGTGGCTTCTTATCACGGATGTATGGTTTTAATAGCTCTGGTAATCTTTCAAGATCTTCATCTGTAAAGCCACTACCGACTTTACATACACTCTTAAACGTGTCTGTTTCTGGATCATATGCTGCCATGAGGAGTGCTCCGAACTTTCCACCTCTCCTACCCTTACCATAGAATGCTCCGATGACGACTAGGTCTACGGTATCGGTCATCTCGCTCTTATAGTCTCTCTTATACTTGATCCATAGCCAGCCTCTAGCACCAGCCTGGTATATGCTACGATCATGAATCGCTTTTGCCATAATACCTTCAGCACCATCCTCTATCGCTTTTAGGAAGAATTTTTCAAGCTCCTCTGGACTTGATGTAGTCATGCTCTCTGCTAGCCTAAAGGTGTCGGTTTGCTCAATAACTTCCTCAAGGTATCTTCTACGTTCTGGTAGGGGTTTAGTGGTTAAGTCTATGCCATCGCAATAGAGTATGTCAAAGAGGAATACTGCTACTGGTATCTCCTTCATAGCCGCATAGACGTCATGCTTCCTTCTACGCCTCATTAGCACCTGGAAGGGCCTTAGCTCACCGGTATCAGGGTCTATAGCTACTATCTCACCCTCTACTATTGCTTCGTTAGCCTTAATGAGCTTCTTAGCCATCTCGACTACGTCTGGATAGCTATGCGTTATGCTCTCAAGCCTTCTACTGTAAATCCATACCTTATCACCTTTCTTGTGTATTTGAGCTCTCTCACCATCATACTTGTACTCTATCAGTGCCCTCCCACCAAGCTTCTTTAGTATCTCTACTGGATCATTAAGCCTCTCAGCAAGCATAGGCCTTATAGGTATGCCTACACAAGGACCAATGTTTTTAAGTGCATCAATACCCTTAGATGCAAGTATCTTAGCTATCTCACCCAAGTCAGCTCTCATATTGTAAGCTCTCTCGATTATTGGCCTCTTTGCAGCACTACCACCATAGACTATCGCTAGAGCCTCCATTATTGTTGCATCACCAACTCCTAGCCTAAGCCTACCCTCAATGAATCTTGCAATGTACTTAGCCTCTTTGGGTGAAGCTTCGCTAAGCAATCCAGCTAGTAGCCTTAACTTAATATCCCTACTACCTTCACCAGTGGCGAAAGCTATTCTTGCAAGAGTATCATAAACTTTTTCAACAGTTAGTTTTGCAGCTGCTTCCTGAGCCTTCTTACCCATAAAGGCTAGCAGGCCTACTGGCTGTTGAGTACGCTGCTTAGTTGCTTTAAGCCTTTCAGCAGCTAGGCCTACATCACCAAGCTTTTTAGCTAATTGTTCAACCTGGTATTCTGGCACTCCCACAGCTTGTGCAATAGCTTTAATGAGGAGCTTCTCACCTACACCTAGCTCTGGATACCCCTTCCAGTCTGGCCAGAGCTTACCCTGTATAAAGTATATGACCTTGTCTATGGATTCTGCTGGAGTCTTCTTGAACAATTCCACAAGGTATAATGTCATTTGCGTCCTAGATGTTGTTCTCTCAAGCTTCTCAAAGGTATCCACCAGAATGCTAAACAGCATGGGCATACCATAGACGCCTCCACAGCCACCAGTTAAGTTATAGTATTCGAGAAAAGAGGGGTATGAGTCTTAGGGCTTTTAGTCATGCCTAGGTGGTTTAAGGGGGTCTTGAATAGGGTCTCTACCCTCAACATAACGTACTAGGGATCGGTAAAGTTCTTGAAGCTGCTCTCTAGAAAGCTTTGATCTAAGCCATAATCGTACACTAATAGTCTCACACATCCCATCCGTCAGTAATAGCACTAACTCTACCCTTTCTACACCATCCAAGTGGAGTTCTAATCCTCTAGGAACCGCATAGAGTAGTTTAACATCGTTAACCTCCATGGAGTCAACTACTTGAGCATCACTTGGACAGTATGGTGCATAGACATCAACAACAACAAGATACTGGCCATTAAGCTTAACTAGGATTATCCTCCTAAAAGTCTCAGCCCAATATACCTCTACATCCCCAATATCAACAGGCTTCTCGGGACCTACAAGAAGCCATGAAGAGCTAGCCAAGACAGAGAGTCACCAAAGACTAGGAGAGACAATAAGCGGGATCTCACCTAAAAGGTGGCCTAAGTGGTCTCCTACGTTCCTCCATTAGCGTTGGAGTTATCGGCTTAAGTTCACGGCCACAGAAGGGACACTTGTAGTGAAGCCTCTTAGCATCAGAAGGACAGAAGTACGCCTCGTACTTCTCACCACAAGCAGGGCAAGAGTAGACTATGTCTGTTGTAACATCCATTTTCCTAGCACAGATTCTACACTTAACCTCAACCCATCCTAGATGCCCAACGGCATTAATGCCCTTTAGCCCTGCAGTCGACAAGACGCATACCCACCTGGGAGGAGGGTCACAACGTAGGACACTACTATAAAGCTTACTCTAGCCAAAGACGCCTATAAACCATAATATGGAAGAGGGTCCTCGCGATGTGTAAGTGGTCCTGAACTGGTATGAGTGGGGGACATTTTAATATAAGAGTGGTGCGGCGGCCGGGATTTGAACCCGGGATCACCGGCTTGGGAGGCCGGCGTCCTAGTCCAGGCTAGACGACCGCCGCGTCCAGTAGATTGCGTTATTGTTTATGGGAGGGGTTTAACTTTTATTCGTGTCTGGTGTCCAGGGCGTGTTGAATAATGCGTATATCTCTCTCGCTCTTTTCTCGCCTATACCCTCTACCTTCATTAGCTCTGCTATACTGGCATTTGCTATGTTTTTGAGCGTCTTGAAGTGTTTGAGTAGTTTTCTTGCTGTAGCTGGGCCAGCAATGCTTTCTGCCACGTATAGTATTCTCTGATTGATTGTCATAGGCTTCTTTTCTACTCTAAGCCTAAACACTCGCTTCTCCTCGGTTCTTCCTAAGCTCTTTGCCTTTGCAGCAAGCCAGGATATCGTGGCTTCTTTTCGGTGGACAGGTATTACTGGTATATTCCAGTCTAATACTATCTCGTCTATAACTCTTAGTGCAGCTGTGATATTCCATTGGGTTTTCTTCTCAATAATCCCTAGCCAGCCCTCTAGGAGTAGTATGGGTCTTGCATCACCCTCTCTAGCAGCCTCACTAAGCCTTTTCAGCTGATCCCATATCCTGTTATCCCTTATGCTATTAGCGAAGTCAGTCACGGTTTTCCTCTCAACTAGTATCGCCTTGCCAGGTTCACGAGCTAGTAGATAATAGTCTCCTGCCCCTAGTTCCGCTATAGCAACTCTAACACCTTTCCTCCTTAACCCTTCAACGATATCCTTATTCCTTGAGGCTTCACGCGAATCAACAACTATGTCTACTGGAGCTAATAGCTTCTCAGCGAAGAGGGGCATGGACTACTACCCTAACTCTTGCTTCAATCTACTCTTCTAACTTTTCAACCCTTATCACTCCTATGGGGCATGTATCAGCAGCTGCTTTTACACACTCATAAAGCTCTTTAGGAACTACGCCCTCAGCTAGGTTTTCAGGCTTAATCCTCCACTCAGTCTTTATTTGGCATTTACCGTCGTCACCTAGCTCAAAGACCTCTGGACATATACTTGCGCAAACCATGTCTCCTAGACATCTCTCTCTATCAACTACTACACGGTATCTTACCACTTTTACAGCCCTCCAGGCTCTATGAGGACTAGGCTATAGCTGACGAGAGGGAGGGGAAAAACTATTTAAGGGTAATGGCTATTTAGCCTGCCCTGTTAGTCTTGAACGGTTATTGCTCCACTTGGGCAAGAGGATTCACAAGCTCTACAACCTATGCAGTTGTCGGGGTTTACTACCTCAGCTTTACCCTCTTTAAGCTCTATAACTCCTTGAGGGCATACTGAGACACATGTTCCACAACCGGTACACTTCTCCTTGTCTATCACTGGCCTGGGCATGCTGGTTGTCACCATGTTTTACCATTATTGTTTCAACAGTGAATTATAAGAACCCTTCCACTATGGCTATTCTCTGCAAGTTTTTAACTATGCCTCAGCGACGCCGACCCTACATCACGTAGTCAGCACCGGTGGATGTCTTCATAGGCTTATGGCGCTATAAGATCTTGATAAACCTGTTCTAGCTTTAAGCTAGCCTCCTCATCAAGTCTATCTATAAGCTCTCTAATAGCTATTTCTAATGCTACTCGTACCCTACTATCCCTAATCCTCCTGAGATCAACTTCTGGAAGCAATTGACGCTCCTCACCAGGGATTACTAGGGGCTCTATTCTACGCCTTTCTCCCTCCCTTATGGCTCTAAGAGCTTCTCTAGCCTTACTAATAGCGTGGATTTCTGGTAGTAGGTGCGTCTCAAACCTCCCTTCATCTACTCTATAGTCTCCGTGGAATACTGGTTTCACTGCTATCTTGTAGAGTTTTCTTACTGCCTCTCTAAGCTTATCAGTCTTAACGTTCTCTACAGCTCTATAAAGCTTGTATATGGTTCTCAAAGTTCTTAGTGGTGGTTTGTGGCGTAGAGCTAATCGGTACAGTTCCTCGAAAACCGCCTTGTAGTTAAGAACCGCATCACCACACCATAGTAGCCTTGTTAGGATCGTGTATGCCAGGTTTGCGGCACTTAATAGTGCGTAGACGTCTATTTGTTCTAGCCTATCCATGTCAGTATGGTACACGTTTATGATGCCATCTAAATCTATAAGGCTTATTGTTGTGACGCCAAGCCTTGTAAAGGAGAATCCATCAGTATAACATGTGTCTAACCCCTCTACGACTGCTGGGATGCCTAGGTTTAAGCTAGTAGAGCTTAATAGTGTCCAGACCTCTGGGCCAGTAGCATACACTCTTAGAGGATACTTTACGGCTGGTATATCCAGGTTAAAGACAGCTAGAAGGTTATCACCTAGTCTAAGCCTATCAAGTACTCTAGCATACCATCTAGACCCATAGCACCAGTACCATGCTGGTTGTAGAGGATCGCCATATTCTTCAGCCGTCATACTAACCATTACCAGTCTCCTACCTCCATGTACACGTCTAAGCTTTTCAGCTAAGAGTAAGAGTAGTGCAACACCAGTGTTATTATCGTGACAGCCAGTAAGCCAATTATCGTGGTGAGCTATGACTTGTAATTCCTCGCCCTCCTCTCTCCACCCCCTAACACCCCTGACAATAACACCGAGCCTCCTCCTAAGCCTTGTACAGCTACAGACTCTAGTATTAGAGCCAACTAGGTTTCTAAGCTCACGCCCAACACTAGCTGCTACATGCACAGCAGGTATTAATGCTGGTGCAGGCTTATCAATACT
>CAZTPV010000189.1:0-4998 GCA_964615085.1 uncultured Desulfurococcales archaeon | reverse complement strand
AGAAGCTAAAGACCAGAAAAAGTTAAACCCCCACAAGAACTACAAAACCTTCAATGGTGGTGGGGCCGTAGTCTAGCCTGGCAGGACGCGGGGCTTGGGCCCCCGTGGTCCGGGGTTCAAATCCCCGCGGCCCCACCAAATGACTGCACATACCTATTCTCTGCATTTCTGTATTCTAACGCCTAACGTGATCAAAGCTATTCACTTCAATAGCTTAACTACTTGATTCTGATGATAAGTGTTGACTGGGAGCTGTTGGATGGGTATAGTGAAGCGTTTAAACTGCTTTTATTGGGGTTATCGCTGCAGTTATGATATTTATTGTCATAGCGGTTACCGTTCTAGGTTTGAGGGCTTTGTTACCTGGAACGACTTAGCTTGAAGTATTGTCCTTTATCTGAAGTGATTGATGTGGTTCCCTTAGCTAATGCATAATGGCGGCTTTAATGTAACCATTATGATTGTGTATTGTGTATTGGAAACATTGTTTTAGGTGTATTGTCTCCAAACGTTGATGTGATAGTGCTAAGTAGAGCGAATAGTATGCTCTTGACCTAGTGTCGTGGCGGGCAGGTGGCTGGCCATGAGTAAAAGATTAGTTGATTTGGTTAGTGCGGTGGAGAAAGAGTTGGAGGCTATATTCGTGGGTAAGGTTATTGAGTTAGCTAAGGAGCTTATTTCTATCCCGACGATTAATCCTCCTGGTGTAAACTATGGCAGGGTTGTGGCGTTGCTAGTTAATGTTCTTAGAAACCTTAGCTTTGATGTTTATGAACATCGTGTTCCGAGAGGCGAGTTCCCTAAGTATGGTCTTGATGAAAATGCTGAAGATAGAATTAGTATTGTTGCTTTTAAGAGGTTCGGTAAAGGTGGTAGGAAAATTCATATACATACTCACTATGATGTTGTTCCTCCAGGTTCTGGTTGGAGTAGAGATCCATTCAAACCTGTTGTCGAGGATGGGAGGCTCTATGGGCGTGGAGCATCCGATATGAAGAGCGCTATAGCGGCATCCATATATGCTGTTAAGATTGTTGAGGAGCTATCTAAAGGCCTTGGTCTTGATCTACACGGCGAGGTGATAATCTCTATCACTCCTGACGAGGAAACTGGTGGTACTACTGGTGCTGGTTACCTGGTTGAGAGGGGGATTATTAGAGGAATAGACTACACGATTATGCCTGAACCAACATCTCTAACCTATGTATGGCATGCTCATAAGGGCTGTCTATGGTATAGGATAAGGGTCAGGGGTAGGCAGGCACATGCAACACTACCTTATCTAGGCATCAACGCCTTCGAGAAGATGGTTCAGCTAGCAACGAGATTCATAGAGTATAGGAAGGTTGTTGAGCAGAGAATCAGTAGATTCGAAGCCTATCCGATAGAAGGTAATAGAGCCTCTATTGCTATAGGCGGTATGTGTAGTTGCTGTGGTGCTGTAAACATCGTTCCTGGAGAAGCATGGTTTACGATAGACCGTAGAGTACTACCCGAGGAAAGCGTTGATGATGTTGAGAAAGAGATAGAAGCTATAGTAGATGAGTTCAGGAAACAGAACCCTGATGTGGTTATCGAGCTCGAGAGGTTGCTTAGGATAGAACCTAGTTTTATAGAGCCAGGCCACGAACTCATCACGTTGATAAGGCAAAGCGTTAGAGAAGCTCTCGGCATTGATGCAAAACCTGTTCTATGCCCAGGATTCCTAAACGTTAGATACTTCATAAAGGCAGGAATGCCTGCAGTGGCATGGGGTCCTGGTGACTTGGAGCAAGCACACGCAGTGGATGAGTTTATAGAGCTTGATAGCCTCTTTAAATGGACGAAGGCATTAGTATTACTCTTAATACATGTTTTGAGGCCGCAACTAGCTGATAGCGGGTAGTCAATCGCCTAACTGCCTCATAGAAGCCTCTTAGCGGCTGGCTCTAGGCATAATAGTTTACTCACCATGAGTTTGAGAAACCATGTTTTAAAACTACTGTTCATTACACTTGTTTACTCCCCATCACCCATTCAAGGCATTGTATTCTAACAGTCTCTATGAGAGTTTTTAAGTCGCCTTGTTCGATATACGTTCTTGCCTTTCTGTAAAACCTCTTAAACTCTTCTTTAACTTATATAAATCTTTGATTTTGATAAAGTAGTATACTGTTTGAGCTCGTAAACGTGCTCCTCAGGACTATGAGTATAAGCTCCTACAATGTTAGGCACGTATACCTCTAAAAGCTCTGGCTGCTACCTCATCTATACATGTACCCAATGTAGGCTCTTTCTCTTCTAGTCTCCTTAGCTCTGGGCATACTGTGTGCAGGGCTGCGTGGGCTAGCTCGTGTATAGCTATATGCTTGACTTCTCGGAGTACTATCTTTAATAGCTCCGTAGGCATGTCGCGTTTTGTAATCCTCCTAAGAGCCTTGTAGGCCTTAACGATTCTTTCTATCGCTTGTTGCACTAGATCCTCCATGCCCAGGAAAAAATCCCTCTAATTTTCCGTGATTGTTGCGTTCTCGCTCTTAGGAGGTTCTTGAACACTCTTTATATTCCGATGCTATTATTAAGTCTAGTGTCAGGGTTGTTATGAGGCTTAGACTAGACTGTATTGCATGTATAATTAGGCAAGCTGTTGAGACTGCTAAGAGTGTCACCTCTAATCCTGTACTACGCGAGGAAATAGTGCGTAGGGTAGTTAATCGCCTATTAGAGGTGGAGTGGAGGGGTACGCCTCCCCAGATTGTGCGTGCAGTGAACATTACTGGTGTTGTTAGGGAGGTGGTGGGTGTCGATGACCCTTATAAGCATCTTCGAAAGCTATGTAACGATGAAGCTCTCTCACTGCTAGATGAGGTTAGAATGCTGATATCATCGTCGGAGGACCCACTAGAAGTTGCTGTCAAGGCAGCTATAGCTGGTAATATAATTGATTCTGTTACCGTTGGGACTACAGGTTTGAGATCAACTATTATGAGGCTTCTTGCTAAACGCCCTGCAATAGACGACTACGAGATGCTTAGGAGGGATGTGATGGAGGCTGATACAATACTATACTTTGCTGATAATGCTGGTGAAATAGTTTTTGATAAACTCCTACTGGAGGAGATGATAAGGATTAGAGGTCGGCCGTTTAAGAAGATCTCTTTCGTCGTAAAGGGTGGTCCAACAGCTAATGATGCAACGATAGAGGATGCTCTCTATGTGGGATTAGATAAGCTTCCAAATATTCGGTTTAGGAGAGTATCGAGTGGTAGTCCTGGTACCGGGCCAGAACCACTATCACCTGAAGTACTATCATGGATTAAACATCACGATTTAGTTATCTCTAAGGGTCAGGGAAACTATGAGGATTTAAGTAGTGTGAATGGGATATATTTCCTCCTAGTAGTTAAGTGTCCTGTTGTAGCTGAAGATCTAGGAGTTAATGTCGGAGACCTAGTTATTAAACGTAGCTAGCTAGGTCTCGCTGTTCCATGCCTTCGGCGGAGTATCCCCAATACGCTTGGTAAAAGTATTGATGTTGCTCCTAGCTGCCTCACTGTAGGTGTATGAATTGAGATGGAGGGATATTCCTCCAGCTGCTCGTAGGTACATAGTGTATCATATGATAGTATCACCCCTCCTCATAACGTGGTATATGTTGCCAGCGTACATGCTCATGACTGGCTACTCTATACTTGAGATAGGGCTACTCTTCACGGTCATAAACATTCTATCAGTTCCATTGACCTACCTTATCGGTAGACTGTTTGATAGGGTAGCGATTAGGCATGGTCTTATACTGATAGATGTGCTGGATGGTGTTGAGAACGTTCTCTATGGGTTATCATATAGCTTTCTAGGGCCGTTAATGATTTCTTTGGGTCTACTCGTGGGTAAGATCTCTAGGATCTTCTATCCGTTGTACCAGGCTGCTGAGAAGCTCCTATACCCTAGTGATAGGCTTGAGGAAGTGTATGCATGGCATATGAGGCTTCCGCTACTAAGCGAGGCTATAGGGTTTATCGTGCTAGGCTATGTTTTCGGCGTAGTGTTCCCAAAGCCAGTACACTATGCTCTGGGCTTCATAGCCATAGGCTTATCATCAGTATTCACGGTTATGTACCTGGTGAAGTACCTGCCCAGACTTGATGCTAGGGAGAGAATAGGTGATGTATTCACCTTTAGATTTGATAGAGAGTTCAAGGCTATACTCACCATAGAGGCTCTAGAGATTCTTGCACTATGCCTAGCACCTGAGATAGTCCTGATAAACTACATGATGGTAGAGCTCAAGATGTCTTTCTTCCAGGTGATGCTCGTTATAGCTCTATCAACACTAGCATCGCTGCCAGCAACCCACTTATCTGAGCGTATACACCCTAGGCATAGGTTCAAAGTCATATCGCTATACTTCGTATTGAGAACGTTGTGGGCTCTGATAATGTTCTTAGTACCTAACTTCTACGCTATACTAGCTGCAAACATAATGGCAGAATTCGGTAACACTCTATCACTACCATTCTATAGGTCATGGCTCTTCAGCAAGATACCAAGCAATAAGGCGAGTAGCATCCTAGCGGGGATCTCAAGCTTCGAGAGACTAGTAGGCCTCGTAGCACCACTCATAGCAGGGCTACTAGCATCACTACAACCAACACTACCATACCTCGTAAGCCTACTCATGTTTATAGCAGCAGTACCCATACTGATAGTGATCGAGAAGAGCTACGAGTGTAAGCGGTAACGAATATTGAGTACATGGTGGTGCCGCCGCCGGGCTTCGAACCCGGGACCTCCGGATGTCCCAGGCCACCCCTTGATCTCGGTGTGGACCGGCCGTATGAGTCCGGCGCTCTGCCGGCTGAGCTACGGCGGCATTCCGTACCTAGATTAATAGTTTTCATGTGGAGGGTTTATGTTTTTAGTCTCTATTGGTTTAAAGTGTAGAGTTTATAGCCTGGTGGAGATCCACGATACCTTTAATGGTGCGGGGGTGCCCGAGCCAGGTCCAAGGGGGCGGGC
>CAZTPV010000188.1:0-6311 GCA_964615085.1 uncultured Desulfurococcales archaeon | reverse complement strand
GCAAGAGGGCTACAATGCCATATTGCGTCCATGGCTGTACCCTGATGTTGTAGGCTTCATAGCAACTATAGCCATAATTGCACTACTAGTATACTTACAGGTAATGAGAGTATACATACCGATAACAAGTCCAAGATACGCTGGTATAAGGAGTAGGATTCCACTAAACTTCATCTACGTAACCAACATACCTATACTATTTGTTGCAATATTTGTTGCTGATCTAAGGCTATTCGTAAGCGTACTAGCAGCAATATTTGGTGCTTCAAGCCCATTAACAAGAGCTTTTGCTGAAATGGTAACCTACATGACGCCACCTAGAGGGTTAATGGAGGTTGCAGCTAAACCTATTGAGGCTGCAACCTCCATGATTGCGTGGATCCTCCTATCTCTACTCTTTGGCTTCATTTGGGTTGAGGTTGCTGGGTTGAATCCTAGACAGCAAGCCGAAAACTTAATCAAATCTGGCTTAGAGGTTCCTGGTATTAGGCGCAACACGAAGATATTAGAGCAGCTATTAGCACGCTACATATACCCATTGACGATAATAAGCTCATTTATAGTGGGTATCATAGCTGTGGTAGCGGACTACTTTAAAGCTTACGGTACTGGATCGGGATTAATTCTCGCCGTAGGCATAGTCTATAACTTCTACGAGATATTGACCTATGAGAGAACCCTAGAAATGTACCCACTATTAAGACGTATTGTCGAAGGAGCATAACTTTAGAGTATTTTATTCAGATTTAACCATTAAAATAACTTATATTACCACTCTGAAAGCCAGTACACCTACTGGCTCACCTTTCTCACACTAATCTATGGTAGAACGTGGTGAGTAAGCTTTGGTATGTCGTAATGAGTTTTTAACCATAGTTGTTACCGGTATACCGGGTGTAGGCAAAACAACAGTGTTAAGGCATTTAGCGTCTATTGCTGAGCGTGAAGGGCTTAAGGTTCACATATATAATTTTGGCAACTTCATGTTTAAGGAGGCTAAAGCATTAGGTCTAGTATCACATAGAGATGAGCTAAGAAAACTACCGCTTAGGGTTCAACTACTATTGCAGGAGAAGGCGGCTAAGCTTCTAATTGAGGAGGCTTCATCTAGACTCACTTCTGACGACATATTATTTATAGATACTCATGCTATAATATTAACTCCTTCAGGGTTCTGGCCCGGTCTTCCCGTCCATGTGGTGAAAGTACTATGTCCTGATAGCATTGTTGTTGTTGAAAGCCCTCCCGAAGATATTATTAAAAGGCAAGCTAAAGACGTTACTCGTGATCGATCAGATCTAGGTGACATTGAGCTCGTTAAATTAATGCTAGAATATGCTAAGATTGCCGCGTTTTCTAGTGCAACTGCAGTTGGCGCAACAGTCTACATAGTCCAGAATATTGAAGGTGATCCATCAATAGCAGCTCGAGAAATACTTAAGCTTGTTGAAAAGCTAAAGGGGTTGAAGAGTTGAAACCATACTTTATTGGCATATTATTGCTGTTTGCTGCTCCTATACTAGCCATAATAGTCACGGACTACCTTGTAGTTTCCATGTATGGTAGTATTAACATTAGGAAGCTGTACGAAGAATTTTACTCGATACTTGATGAGGTTAAAGACCTTAGGATGAAAGCACGATATGATAAGAGAGCTGAAAGACGATTACGTAAGAGAGCTATAGCATATACTTCACTTAGAAGGAGAGTTATGAGGATTAATATGAGTAGACTTATTCTCCTAATACCGCTATACTTCGTTACGGTACTTAGTTCCTTTAGGATGCAGTTCTACCCCTACCCTATTAACATACCATTATTAACACTATCTGTTAAAGGATTGTATGTCATTCCAGCCTCAATGTTACTTCTATTAAGCTATGTTGCTTGGCTCCCACTAGTCCAGTACCCACCCATATTCGCGCTAAGCTTAAGGGGGGTTAGAGGCCAGCGTTCTAGGAAGGGAGGTGGCTAACACTTGCCCAGGCCTTCACAGCGAACTCATAGTAGACGTAAAGTGTATAGGAGAACTCCAGGTGGTAGAACGGTAATCCATTACGAGAAGCGTAAGCCTAATCCAGCTAGATGCGCTTTATGCGGAAGACCGCTCAATGGTGTTCCAAGACTTCGCCCAGTTGAACTTAGGCAACTACCAAAAACTAAAAAGAGACCTGAAAGAATGTTTGGAGGAGTATTATGTGCCTCATGTCTTGAGAAACTGCTAAAGAAGAGTATAAGGGAGCAGCTCGCTAGGATTACTAGTGGTTAGTAGACTAACTGGGAGTGAACTTGCGGCGTAGGCCATCTATAGTTATCTCTGGCCCCCCAGGTGCTGGTAAAACGACGTATGCAGAGAGGCTTGCCAAAGAGCTAAACCTGACATATTATTCTGCTGGCAAAATCTTTCGCGAGCTTGCCGTTAAGCTTGGATTAACGCTCCAGGAGCTGAATAAGAGAGCTGAGGAGGATCCAACTATAGACCTCATGATAGATCGTGAAGCATATAGGCTCGCTAAGGAGGGTGGCGTAGTTCTAGAGGGTCATTTACTAGCATGGATAGTTAGGGATGTTGTAGATGTAGCTGTGTATGTTAAAGCTCCTCTACTAACACGTATAGAGAGGATTAGTAGAAGGGATTCAAAGGATAAATTAAACACCATACATGAAACACTTAGACGTGAGTACAGTCACTGGAAGAGGTTCATGAGGCTCTATGGCATAGACATTACTGACTTATCGATATTCGATCTAGTTATAGACACCTCTATGCTACCCGTCAACGATACCTACAAGTTTATAAAAGAGTTTGTATGTAGAGTGCTAAGGCAGCGAGGCTACGAAATACCGGAGTGTAGCTTCTAGAAAGCTTGAAGCTAAAATTTTAGAACCCTTTTAGAGTTGCAAGATGAAGAAGGTATGCGGGTAAGACACCTCTAGGTGATGTCTATGCCAGCAATAGAGGTTGGAAGGTTATGTGTTAAGCTAAGGGGTAGGGAGGCTGGAAGGAAATGTGTTATAGTCGATATTATAGACGATAATTTCGTACTAATAACCGGTCCAAAAGACATTAGTGGCGTGAAAAGGAGGCGAGCTAATATAAATCATATAGAGGTTTTACCTATGAAGATAGAGATTAAGCCGGGTGCTAGTGACGAAGAAGTTAAGAAAGCACTTGAGGCTGCAGGCTTAATCGAGTTTATGAGACAAAGAGTTCGTGTTGAATTTAAGAAACCTCTACTCTAAGATCATAGGTTTAAGACTCCTAAATCATGCTATCAACTATTTTTGGCTTAGGATACACCTGGTGGTGTTAATCCTTGTCAGACATAACTAAGAGGGGCTTAGAGTTCATAGAGAGTTTGGATAAGTTTGGAGAAGTTCATAGAAAGTGGCTTATAAAGGTAGAGGATGAAGAGACTAGCCCCGACTATGGTGTGCTACCCTTTGAAAGACCCATACAAGAGTATATACGAAAAGGTGTAGTAGCACTTGATAAGCCTCCAGGACCAACAAGTCATGAGGTTGTAGCATGGATTAAAAGGATGTTCAACTTGTCGAAAGCTGGTCATGGAGGTACATTAGACCCTAAGGTTACTGGTGTTCTACCAGTAGCTTTTGAAGAAGCAACAAAGATTATTGGCTATGTAACACATACTGGCAAGGAGTACGTTTGCATCATGCAACTACATGATAGAGTTGATGAGCATAAGCTACGTAGTGTTTTAAACATGTTTGTGGGGAAAATATATCAGCGTCCTCCACTTAGGAGTAGTGTTAAGCGAAGTCTACGTGTTAAAACAATTTATGATATTAAGCTACTTGAGTACCGTGACCGATTTGTATTATTTAAAGTGTACTGTGAAGCTGGAACGTACATAAGGAAGATATGCCATGATATAGGCTTAATTCTTGGTGTAGGAGCTCACATGCGCGAGCTAAGAAGGACTAAAAGTGGCCCATTCAGTGAGGATAAAGGATTAGTAAGACTTCAAGAGCTTAGTGAAGCCCTGTACCGCTGGCGTGAGGAAGGTAAGGAGGATCTGTTGAGGAAATACATAATGCCAATGGAATACGCTATAAGTCATTTACCGAAAATAGTTATTAGAGATACAGCAGTTGATGCAATTGCTCATGGCGCCCATCTAGCCGTACCCGGTATAGTAAGATTACATGAGGGCATTAAGAAGGGTGACCTTGTAGCAATACTTACTTTAAAAGGTGAGCTTGTAGCGTTAGGTGTAGATGAACTATCTTCGGAGGAGATAATGAAACTTCGCAAAGGAATAGCTGTAAGGATTAAGAGAGTGATAATGAAGCCAGGAGTATATCCACAGGCATGGAAGAAGAGAGGGTCAAGATCTTGACCCATTATTATAAAAGACCAGTAAAACTAGCACGTATGCAACTCATCTCTGAGTGTATTAGAGGTGTGACTCTAGAATTCTACACGCATCCATCACTATTCTCCGCATCGGCAGTTGATGAGGGAACTAGGTTACTCTTAGAGAATATTGAAGTCCCTAATGAGGGTCTTGCTCTTGATGTAGGCTGTGGGTATGGAGTCATAGGGATATTCTTAGCCAAGTATAACCCTAGATTAAAGGTATACATGGTTGACATTAACCCTTTGGCAGTAAAACTAGCGAGACTAAACGCTAAGTTAAATAATGTTCAGGATAGAGTTGTGGTGATTAAGGGGGATCTATACGATCCTGTAAGGGACATGAAGTTTGATACTATCGTATCAAACCCACCTTTAGCATCAGGAATGAAAGTAGTTCTTAGGATTATTCGTGAAGGTTATGAAAGACTAAAGGATTCTGGTAGCCTACAGCTTGTTCTAAGGAAAGGTGATGCAAAAGTTGTTCGTGAGGCTTTAAACACTGGATTTAAGATAAGGAAGTTGATTAGAAAACATGGCTACACAATAGTAATATTAGGGAAATACTAAAACCCTCCTCCCTCTTGAGTAAACTACATGGTGTCCTGGCCTAAGTGCCGGGGTGCCCGAGCGGTCTAAGGGGCCGGCCTTGAGAGCCGGTGGCCGACGAGGCCGCGCGGGTTCAAATCCCGCCCCCGGCGCCACTTTTATCCTTACTTAGTAACTCCTTCCTTCCAAGTTGTAAATACATTCTCCTAGACAGAGAGGATGGGTGCTCTTAAGGTGAATGAGAATTTAAGTGGACTTCGTATTATCGTCACATCAGCTAGTAGTGGGATCGGTCTGAGAATTGCAGAGTACTTAGCTTCTAAAGGCGCCAGGGTAGTGGCTTGTTCAAGGAGTTTTCATCTTCAGAAACATCATCCTAACATTTATTTTACTCGATGCGACCTAAGGTATAAAAGTGATGTCATTAACTTGTTTAATGAGTCTTTAAAAGTGCTTGGTGGTGTTGACTCAATAGTCTATGTTCCTCCTCCTCCAAGTAGTGAGCCTTTAGAACCACTAGAATACGATTTTGAGGATGTTGTCGAGTCTTGTATACTGAATCTAGCTACGCCTCTAATTCTGCTAAGAATGCTTGCAAAGCATGTAAGATCTCAAGGCTCTAAAGGGTCTATGGTTCTTCTAGCATCAGTAACTATTGCTGAGCCTATGAGCCCATTCCTTGTCTCCGATATGTGTCAAGCTGGTATAACCAGACTGGTGAAAATTATCTCGCGTAATCTCTCACGTTACGGTATTAAGATAAGTGCTTTATTGATTGGCAGCTTTGAGACTGCAGGAGCTATGGTCCGTGTAAGCAGGATAGCTGAGATGAGAGGATTGTCTGGCGATGCTTGGAGAAAACTAGTAGTATCAAGGATACCCTGTCAGCATGCTCAAGGGTGGGATGAGCTTTTCAAAATTATTGAGCTGATGGTTGATCCTAGGCTATTATATTTAAATGGCTCAATAATAGTTTTAGACTGTTCAATGACTCGTGCGGTGATAATATAAATTCTAGCTTATACTTATCCCACAACGCCAGGTGGAAGAGCGTGGTTAAATATTTAACTGAGCTGATAAAGATTAGTGATGCCTTGAATAGGCTAATACAAAGTGTAGAACCTGTTCGCGAGATAAAGGAAGTTGATGTAAGAGTTGCTTTAGGGTATGTGTTGGCAGAGGATGTTAGGGCGCCTATTGATATCCCTCCATACCCCAGAGCAGCATTTGATGGCTATGCGGTAAGGTACGATGATATTCCTGGTAGGTTAAGGATAGCTGGAGAAGCAATGATAGGTAGGCCTGTTAATAAGCCTTTAGGTAGAGGTGAAGCTTACTATGTTTCAACTGGAGCATATCTACCAGAGAATGCGGACGTTGT
>CAZTPV010000187.1:0-5943 GCA_964615085.1 uncultured Desulfurococcales archaeon | reverse complement strand
ACAATGCTTCTACATTTATCCAGTAGTATTGAGCATAGTTTAGGATTACCTTTACACTGTTTCAATGCCTCATTAACACACCATCTAAAGACTGCTACTCTTACCTCTTCACTACTCATATTGAGATCTAGTACTTCGGTTCTAAGCTTCAAGTAGGCTGCTAACGCTATTGAGGATACGATCCCCATTACCAGTAGCTTTAACAACCTTCTACGATGCTCATCAACCACGTTAGCACACACCTCGAAGCCTTAGTGATAGAGCTAGAACTATTAATGAAACTGAGCACAAGGATACCGCACATAATGAGTCCATTATAGTGGATTGGCTTGGTGGTGTAGGCCTACCAGGAGGCTTACCTAAACTAAGCTTTAGAGTGAATCTGGGATTGTGGGGATCGTGGCATGAAAAGCAGCTACGCTTTACCTTTATAGGGGAGGTGCATAGGGGTATGAGGATTCTTGTCCCGTTAACAATAAGTATGAGGCTTCCTAAACCCCTACAATACTCCTTTAAGCCACCATGAATATTATGGATGTAATCCATGTATTCCTTAAAGTGGCAATTCATACAGATACTCCAAGATGCTTGTGAGCTTATAGTAACATTGTTCCTGAGTATCCAAGGCTTTAAAGGGTTGTGGCAGTCTCTACAACTGAGTGTTGAATGGCCATCCCTTAATACTACTGCATGTCTATAGCCTTTAGGGAGGTTGCTTGGATGACACTTACTACAGGAGTATCCATTAGTGGCTTGTGAAGAGAATGAGAGAGCTGCTAGCAGTAGTATAAGAATTGGTAGAGTTAACACTCCTCTTTTGTACAAGGCTACTCTTTCACCTTAACTTTGAACTCAACCTCGCCATTCTTCTCAACTCTTTCAACAACCTCAAGCCTATCCGAGAGAGTTTTTAGAGCATCCTCAACCTCGCTAACAAGCTCCTTATTAATCCTTATTACCACTATTTCGCCAGGCTCCATAGACTCTGTAGCAGCCTCTATAACTGGTGTAAGATCGCCACAAACACCCGCTATAGTCGATAAGTCAAGTACACGCATCTTCTCACCACCTCAGCCTCTATAGTCTCGCTTACTATCTCCATTAGCTTAGGGTTTAAGAGCTCATACCTTATAACCCTATCTCTGATAGGGGTTCTTGGAGGCTAAAACACTGATAAAGACTATGAGCGGCCTAAGCCATGATAGGAGTATAAAATGCCTCACCTCTGGCATTACTATGGCGAGAGCTAGAGATATTGGTGCTAACATAAAGTGCAGTATCTCAATACCCACAATACCTGAAAAAATCGTTGCCAATAATGTTATCGTGAAGGCTAGGCGTCTAAGATAATTCTTAAGCCCTAAAACCTTAACGTGAAGCCCTAATTGTGTGAAACGTGCCACCTCAATAGCTATTAGAGATGCTATAGCTAGTAACCCTATAATCTTAGCGTGTAGGTAGGGTATCATATTAGGTATACTAACTCCTATGGATGAGAGTAAGTGAGGTAAATGATTAACAAAGATTAGTAGGAGCGAGATATGGAGTAAGATCATGAGGATGTATCTTGGAATATACTTCTTAGAGCCATAAGCTAGGTAGATTTTAGCCCAATCAACTAGTGCTGTTAATGCCTCCATACCAGTTCTAAGAAGGCCTTTATCCAGCTTAGCTATACTACGAGCAACTCTGATTAACACTAAGGCTTCATAACCTAGACCTATAGCGGCTATGACAAGTGACGCAGCTACTGAGACTTCACTAAGGCAGGCAACTAGGCTTTGCAATAAGGTAACCCCCTATCACCGATGAGGGTGGCGCCTATTAACCACTACCACCATGCCTTATCTGTAGAAGAGGAGTTAACACGATTATAGGGTTTAAGGGTTGAGCCTAGCTAGAATAGTAATCGATAACCTTTACTGGTATGCAGAACAGTTAGCAAGAACTTGTAGGGAATGCTGTACTGAATGCTACTTATGTATAGGCGTATGCCCAACATACCTTGCAACAGGCAATCCACACTACACACCTCTTAACAGGCTTAAAATAGCTTTAAGGATACTACTTGAAGACTATAAGCCTCAAGAAGCTGAGGTAGAGGCTCTCTTCACATGCACTGGCTGTGGTGCCTGCAGCATAGCGTGTCCACTAAGACTACCATTATGGCTTACAATACACTTCGCAAAGTGTGTCTGCCAACTAAAAGGCTATGCTCCACATAGCCTGAAAGTTGCTGCAAAAGCTGCTGAGAAGAGCCTACACAGCTTTAGTATTGATCATAAAGCTTCTAGGAAGTGGATAAAAGGTGTTAATGCATGGACTGGCCCAGGTGACTATCTCTATGTTCCTACACCAGTAGAGAACCTCTTCTACTTCATGGAGGCTCAAGCTAAGGTTAAACTGTTTAAAACGCTAGGAGTACCATACACTGTATCCCCTCTAGCGCAAGATATTGGAGGTAACATGGCTATTGACTTAGCTAGACCAGATATAGCAGCATATGCTCTAGCAAGAGCCGTAATAGAGGCTGAGAATAGAGGCGCTAAAATGATCATTGTTAGTGAATGTGGCGCAGATAATAAATGGGCTTTTGAGGTAGCACCAATACTCTTAAAGGATGCTGGCATTGAGCCACGAATGTTTATCCCTATACACGTACTAGTACTCAAATACCTTGAGAAGAGGAGGCTAGACGTCACTAGAAGAGCTAAAGTCATTGGCTTATTCTCTAGCTGTACATTTGGTAGAATACTAGCCCTCTACGAAAACCTAAAGAAGATAGCGTTAATGATTGCTGAGAGGGTTGAAGAGCCTAAATGGAGAGGAAAGTACGTAGCATGTTGTGGTGGTAGCTGTCTAAACGTGTTGAGAGAGAGTTGGGCAAAGAAGTTAAGACTTCAAATAGGCTTATCAAGAATAACATCGTACACCTCATCAACGGTAGTTGTCCCATGCACGAAATGCTATATATCGTTTAAACAGAGCCTATTATCAGCTAGGAGACGAGATAAAAGAGTAAAACTACTTACAACAGCTCTTCTCGAATCAATCTCACAACTTAATACCTAGCTGCTCTAAGATCTTCTTAATGAGCTCGGCTGTTGTCTCCCTCTTGATAGGTTTCTCTACTGGTTCTCCACGCTTTGCTTTCTCAGCACGCTCTCTAAAACCACCTACAACCTTCTCAAGCTCCTCTGTTACAAGATACCCTTCATACCTCTCCTCATAGACTTTCTTGCCTCCCTCAACTAGAGCGACAACTGTTGTAGGTGATGCTACAATGTTATACTCCCTAAAGCTCTTTGAAGCTGCCTCAGACTTACAGTTCTTAGCAAACCACTCACATAATACTATTACGAAGTGTGTGTCTCTGCATCCAGTCTCCCTACAGTAGAACTTAACGTATGGGAACCAATGGATATCGTACTTCTTACATGCTGGACACCTAGTATTATCGAAGTATATCACGTAGACACCATCACCAAACTCTCCCAGCTTTAGAGGATCGCCCTCAGATCTAACGAAAATCCACTTCTCCCTGCTTTTATCGTAGACATATATCCCGTGGGGACACTCAGAAGTTATCCTATCATACGCTCTAGCATACTCACTCTTCCTAGAAAGCTCCTTTGCCTTCCTCTCAATAATCGCCTTAAGCTCACTATCCTCAATAGTCACAGCGCAACCCCCCACGCATATAGCTTATAAAGACTTAATAAACATAAGCCCCCTATCAGAGCTAGGGGTTCTTAGACCAAGCTTCTAAGGGTATAGAGGAGTTAATTAGCTTAAGCTCCTACTAAACCGTAGATGGGGCTGTGAGGAGTACCCGGCAAGTAGGATTGGTGACTGGTCAGAGTTATGCCGAGCCCTCCAAGAGAAGCAATCTAATAAATACGACTACACTGAGACTATGTGGATGGCTGTGAGGACTTGAACCCCCTTGAGCCGGGGAACCCCGGCGCTGAGCCTCTAAAGGCGATGGTGTAGGGCCGGCGCTTCCGAGCCTAAAACCCTTATCACTGCGTTGTGAAGCTTCTTTGAGAGCTCCTTCACATCAATTCCCAGCCATGACGCTAAGTCGCTGGGAGAGTGCCCATGAAGAACTCTGCCAGCAACAATTATCAAGTCCTCCCATTCTAAGCCCCTTAGGCCTCCCTCTCTAACAATTTTGTTAACAAGAGATGCATAGACAGCGTCTGCCGCTAGCTCATAGTCTAGCTTGCCCTCGAGATAGAGCTTTAATCGCCTAATCATGTCAGCTGTAAGTTCTATGAGGTTACTTGTAGGTGGTAAACGTGGTTGTAATGATAGTATCCTAGCTGTCGTTGATACTGGTAGAGTACGGTACATAGATGGTAAAAGCAATAGGAATCTAGCTAGAAAGTTTCTAGCAGCCTCAACAACCACTCTAACCCCTTTGGTTGAGAGGGGTTTAACAACCACTATGTTTCTTTCACCAGTAACTCTATTAGGCATAGGGGATACATGAATAACATAGTAGTTGTTTTTAAGCCAGAAGCCTAGAACCTCCTGCCTTGAGAACACTGCTCCAATCCAGTCAAAACCTCTACGCTTTAAAGCTTGTTCAATACCTCTAAGCAGCATTGAACCATATCCCCTACGTTGAAGACTGGGGTGTACAGCTATCCTAACAATTCTCACACCTCTAGTAGCCTCTGCATCAGGAGAGTACCTTGACATTATGTCTATGATCATCCTCCACTCATACTTTAACTCAGCATCATCTCTAGCTAGCTCAGATACTGCTATTGGTGTTCTACCAGCAAACAAGCCGTATACCTCGTGGTGTGGGGCATCAATCATTAATGCTAGGTCGTCGGGCTCGTTACGGTAGTGAGCTTGCACTAGTATGCCGTAAACACGTGATAGTAGGTCGTGGTTTGAAGATAGCTCCTCACGACTTACACGACGTAGATCTAGTTTGGAATCATGTATGGTTCCAACTACTGGCTCAGCATTAAGCATGAAGGTTGTATAAAGCCACTCTTCTAGAGGGTCTCCTGGAGGGTATCTAACAGGCTCATCTAACTTAACTATGATCTTGGGGTCTGGTAGTCGTTTAAGCGTTAGATGTGTGAATGTCCTACCACTACCCTCATAGCCGTGGATAGTCGTCGCTATGAGTAGTCTCCTAGATCTTCTCACTAGTCTTTCAAGCCTTAAAGGACCTATAGCTGCTGCCTCATCGACTACTGTAGCTGAGCCTACATCAGCCTTGTCTGGAGTATGGTATCTAACGTGGAACCATGGACCTGCAATACCTATCACTAACTCGTCTCGCTTAATAAGCCAATGCTTTATGCCTAGCCTTTCAAGCCCTAGCTTAAGTATTCTGAAGAAGCTCTGCACTCCTAGAGGTGATGGAGCTGTAAGTGATACGAATCCAACCTGTCTCCGAACAATTAGTAGTAGGGTGCAAAGAGCTAGAAGACCACTCTTACCCCTACCTCTATCACCAATAGCTATGAAGCACCTAGCTCTCCTTCGTAAGAAGTCTAGGAAGTTTCTTAAGCCTAGTAGTTGATCACGTGTAGCACAGAGTTCAGCGATGACTTTTGGTAGCGCTTCTAGCTCCTTTACTCTTGGTTTTTGAGGCCTACTTAGCGTTTTACCTGGTAGGCTAAGCCTATAGACAATGTTATGGTCGAAATCCAGCCAGAGTATCGCCTTAGACTTATAGAATGATAGTGTCAGATACCTCTTGTAGGCACCGGTGGAGGCCTCACCACCAGGATTCCAATCCTCGTATGGTGGCACAATGAAGGCCATAACTCCAGGAGCTCTTACAGCCTCTGAGAACGCTGCAATGATGTTTGGCCTAAGGATCTCCGGACTATATATCAGCACAGCATCATACTCGTAGCCTAGGATCCTTTGATAAGCTGCTGGACTCACCCTCTTTAAACAACCACAAAA
>CAZTPV010000186.1:0-4858 GCA_964615085.1 uncultured Desulfurococcales archaeon | reverse complement strand
TATGACAGCTCTAGGCAAGGCCATAGGAGCTGGTATTGCTATGGGTATTAGCGCTATTGGAGCTGGATGGGCATTAGCGAAAACTGGTGCAGCTGCTAGTGCCGCTACAGCCGAGAGGCCAGAGATCTTTGGACGCCTCCTAATCTACCTAGTACTTGGTGAAGGATTAGCAATCTACGGACTACTAATAGCTATACTGATAATAATGGTCATCCACTAGGTCTTAAGCTTAGAAAGATGCTACCTAGTATCCATACCCGCTTATAGGGCAAGGTGTTTTTAAGTATAAGCATCTCTCCTCTATAGTTTTTAGAAGCCATGGACAGAGTATGCCATTACAGGTGAACCCACGTCTTGACCACTCCAAAGAGAGAGCGATGGTCGAGAGAGTTTCCTAGATGGTTTGACTGGGTTCTAGAGGTAGCAGGGATTTACGATTATGGACGCTATCCCGTAAAGGGTGTTGGAGTATGGCTGCCATACGGGTTTAAGATTAGGAGGCTTGTGGTAGACTTAATACGTAGCTTACTAGATAGTAGAGGCCATGACGAGATACTGCTACCTCTACTAATACCAGAGGAGCTACTTAGAAGAGAGAGTGAGCATATTAAAGGTTTTGAAGGAGAAGTCTTCTGGGTTACTAGAGGCGGTTTAGAGGAGCTTGAGGTAAAGTATGCACTTAGACCTACAAGTGAGACTGCAATATCATACATGGAGAGCATGTGGGTTAAAAGCTATAAGCAATTACCTCTTAAGTTCTATCAAGTGGTTAACGTCTTTAGGTATGAGACTAAAGCTACTAGACCACTTATAAGAGTTAGAGAGGTTACCATGTTTAAGGAGGCACACACTGTTCATGCAAGCTTTGAGGAAGCTGATAAGCAGGTTGGAGAAGCAATAGAGATCTACAAGGAGTTCTTTGATAAGCTTGGCATACCATACTTGATTAGTAAGAGGCCTGAATGGGATAAGTTCGCAGGAGCACTATACACTATAACATTTGACACATTGATGCCAGATGGAAGAGTTTTACAAATAGCCTCAGTACACCACTTAGGACAGAACTTCACCATACCATTTGAGGTTAGGATACAGTACCCAGACGAGTCACTAGACTATGCGTGGCAGACAAGCTATGGTATCTCTGAGCGTGTTATCGCAGCACTAATAGCTATTCACGGGGATGACAGGGGTGCGGTATTACCACCATTAGTAGCACCAATCCAGGTAGTTATAGTACCAATACCTTCAAGCGAAGTTAGTACTAATGACCTCAAAAACTACGTTAACGAGGTTAAAACGAGACTAGAAAAGTTAGGTGTTAGAGTTCATGTTGATTGGCGTGAGGATATACGTCCAGGAAGAAAATACTATGAATGGGAGGCTAAGGGTGTACCATTAAGGATAGAGATTGGGGGCAGAGAGGTAAAAGATAAGCTAGTAACGATCGCAAGAAGGGATACATTAACAAGGATAACTGTAGAGCTTAGTGAGCTCGAGGAGACCGTTAAGCTACTCCTAAGAGATATTGAGGATAATTTAAAGAGGAGAGCATGGCTATGGTTCAAGAATCGTATTAAGACGGTGGAACGAGTTGAAGAGGCTCAAAAGCTTGTAGAAGAAGGTAATATTGTTGAAGTACCTTGGTGTGGAAGAATGAGCTGTGGAGTAAAGCTAGAAGAGGAGATCAACGCTAACATCATAGGAACACCATTAGAGAGTCCTGAATGGTGTAGGAAACGTAAATGTATACTATGTGGAGAGCCTGCTGTCACATGCATAAGGTTAGCTAAAAAGTATTAAGATTAAGTCATACCGGTAGCTTAGAGGCATACCTGAAACCCACAACATCCCTCACTTAGGCTAGCAGGCTACCATACTAATACTCCCCTAGATAACCAATAGTATTCATGGTGGGAGCATGGCGAGGATTAAGAGAAGGGTTCTAGTGCGGGTGCTATTACCGCAAGAGGTCATAGAGGCTGTAAGGAACATGTCACTAGTGGAGAGAAGAAGCATTGAGTCAATAATTGAGGACGCCATAAGGATGCTCTTAAGAAGTCAGCTGCCTGGCTCCGCTCATCGCCCTTCTACGGGCTAAGCCGCTTTTAACCCTCATCACAATACTAGGCTCAATTGTAGCTAGTATTCTAAGAAGCTTAATTAGAGTTACCACGTTTGAAGCAATTAAGCTCCTACTAGCTATACATACTTTCTCAACAGACTGAAGTTGTGGAGGATCAACATTTGTTCCAAGAATGTAAAGAGTCTTACCAGTTAAGTGAGCTATATCAATAGGCTCGCCATCCTCTATCAATACTAGTGGTTTAAACCCTACTCTCCTAAGCCTCTTAACAATGTAGTTAAGGCTTACATCCTCTAGTGTTAGACATGCCTCCTCTCCATAGAGTACACTAATTAATCGTTTTGATGCTTCAATTTCTGTTAGCATTGATTTTGGCATACAATAGTCGCCTAGAACTACTAGTTCGCTACGCTTAGTGATCTTGTCATTGATGTATACCAGAAGCAGAGTCTCAGGAGCTATTACACCATTAGTGTAGAGTGTTGCCAGGATAAGTCTTGAGATTATGTCAAGTCTACCACCCTGACTAGCCAAGCTGAGGGGGTTACGTGGAGGTCTTAGAGGAGCTTCAATATAGGCTAGGAAGCAGTATTCTCTCTGTACAAGCAGGCTCTCTAGATCCTGGGCAGACATCTATAACACCCCTCTTTCCGAGACGATCATATGCTTAAGATAATGTAGTCTTGTTTCTTTTTCGCCATAGCTCGTCTAAAGGCGAATAGCATCATAGACTATTGCATCAAACACGATAAAAACTGTAGAAATATAATTTAGGATGGAGTTAACTTTTTCTAGGAGTGTACATCCAGTAGGATAAACGCTCAGACTCAGAGGTGATTTCTTGACTGAGGGCGCACTTCCTCTAGGAGCTAAGTTCGTGCCCAAAACGTTGGAGGAGATGCATAGAAGAGCTTTGGAGGATCCAGAAACATTCTTTAGTGAAATTGCAAGAGAGCTAGAATGGTATAGGACTTGGGACAAAGTACTAGATGATAGCAATCCACCATTCTATAGGTGGTTTGTTGGAGGCTTAATCAACGCCTCATACAATGCTGTTGATAGGCACTTAAAACGTAAACGTGGCAATAAGGCTGCAATAATATGGGAGGGAGAGCCAGGCGATAGTAGAGTACTAACGTACTACATGCTTTACAGGGAGGTTAATAGAGTAGCAGCTGTTCTAAGGAATTTAGGGTTAAGGAAAGGTGATCGTATAGCGCTATACCTGCCAATGATACCAGAGCTACCCATATTCATGCTAGCAGCAGCTAGGCTAGGTGTAACGTTCACAGTAGTATTTAGTGGGTTCTCTGCAAAAGCTCTAGCTGAAAGGATAAACGACTCTGGAGCTAAAGTACTAGTAACTGCTGATGGAGGGTTTAGGAGAGGTAAAATTATTGAATTGAAGAAGATAGCTGATGAAGCTCTCGAATCAACTCCAACTGTTGAAACAGTTATAGTTGTTAAGAATGTTACGAGGAGAGGAGCAAAGATCGAAGTGCCTATGGAGAGTGGACGTGACTACTGGCTACACGACCTACTTGAAGGAGTTGAGGGAGAGGTTGAGCCAGTACCTGTTGAGTCAACGCATCCACTATTCATACTCTACACGAGTGGTACAACGGGGAAGCCTAAGGGAGTAGTTCATAGTACTGGAGGATACCTGGTATGGGTCTATGCAACTATGAAATGGGTTTTCGATGTTCGCGAAGACGATGTAATGTTCTGTACAGCTGACATAGGCTGGATTACAGGGCATAGCTATGTAGTATTTGGCCCCTTACTACACGGTATAACAACTATAATGTATGAGGGTGCACCAGACTACCCTACACCAGATCGGTGGTGGCAGATAGTAGAAAGGTATGGAGCAACAATATTCTATACAGCTCCCACAGCTATTAGGATGCTCATGAGGTATGGAGATGAATGGGTTAGGAAGCATGATCTTAAAACCCTTAGAATTCTAGGGAGTGTAGGGGAGCCATTAAACCCTGAAGCCTGGAAGTGGTATTATACTGTTGTTGGAAGAGAGAAACTACCCATAGTTGATACATGGTGGCAAACAGAAACTGGAGGTATTATGATCGCGCCTACACCAGGTATTCAGCTAGTACCGTTGAAGCCAGGTAGTGTAACTTATCCACTACCTGGTGTTGATGCTGAAGTAGTATGCGAGGATGGGAGTAAGTGCCCACCTGGACAGAAAGGCTACCTAGTGATTAAGAGGCCTTGGCCAGGAATGCTAATGACGTTATGGAAGGATCCAGAGAGGTACGTTAAAGTTTACTGGTCAAAATTCAGTAAACCTGAGGAGGGTAAATGGGTCTACTATCCTGCAGACTATGCCTTAAGAGACGAAGACGGCTATTTCTGGATCCTTGGAAGAGCCGATGAAGTCATCAAAGTTGCTGGACACCGTATAGGTACAGCAGAGATAGAGGCAGCCCTTGTATCTCACCCAGCTGTAGCAGAGGCAGCTGTTGTAGGTAAACCAGATCCTATTAAAGGTGAAGTACCAGTAGCCTTCGTAGTGCTCCGTGCTGATGTGAAACCAAGCGAGGAGCTTAGAAAGGAGATCTTGGAGCACGTTAGGAGAACATTAGGTCCTATCGCAGTACCTGCAGCAGTCTTATTCGTAGAGAAGCTTCCAAAGACGCGTAGCGGTAAGATAATGAGGAGAGTAGTCAAGGCAATACTGCTTGGCAAGTCACCTGGAGACCTTACAACATTAGAGGATGAGGCAAGTATTGATGAAGTGAAGAGAGCAGT
>CAZTPV010000185.1:0-2843 GCA_964615085.1 uncultured Desulfurococcales archaeon | reverse complement strand
ACTAAGGAAAGGATTAGGGTTCTAATAGAGGGTGCCCCTCTCGCTTTGGTTAACTCTATACGTAGGGCATGCTATACTGAAGTTCCAGTAATGGCTATAGAGTACGTTGAATTCTTTGAGAATAACACGGTACTCTACGATGAGATTATAGCACATAGGCTAGCACTAATACCCTTAGACTCAGAGGACGCTTATGAAAGATACAAGCCACCAGAAGAGTGTCGAGATGCACCATTAACAGATACTAGTTGTTATGCGGTTTTTGATCTAAGTGTTGAGACGGGGCCTAAAGAACAGAGAGTAGTTTATAGTGGTGATCTACAGCCTCTAGATCCCTATATAAAGCCTGTATACGACAATATGCCGATAGTGATCATGGCCCCGGAGCAGAGGCTTAGACTAAGAGCTTACGCTAGGCTAGGCTATGGTAAGGAGCATGCTAAATGGATGCCAGTAACTGTAGCTTATCATAGGTACTTGCCCGTAATACATTATGAGATCACTGATGAGACTCCAGAGGAGTGTATAAAGTGCCTACAGTCTGCAGCACCCTCCATTGCTGAAAAAATCTTAAAGACTAGGAAAGGCGTTATTGAGGTATACGATGACATAAGGACTTCAGGAATATATTGGTGTGCTAGTAAGAAGTGTAAAGGTAGTGTAAACATCGAGTACCGTGAGGATAAGCTTATACTTTGCATAGAGTCTGCAGGCCAGCTTAAGGCTAGAACGATACTCTTAAAAGCTATTGATGCTTTAGAAAAGAAGGCTCATAACCTGTTAGAAGAGATAAGATCAGTTGCAAGGAAATCATAGCCTCTCTAGGGTGGCTGATATGCAAACTACTAAGAGGACTGGACCAACAAATATAGTGCTTAGAAAGACTATACGCATATTGAAGAAGTATGCTAATAAGTATAATGCTCCAATATGGAGAGCTGTTGCAGAGAAGTTAGAGAGGCCTAGAAGAAGGAGGATAGTTGTTAACGTTAGCAAGATTAACCGGTACACCAAGCCTGGTGATACAGTCGTTGTTCCAGGGAAAGTTCTAGGGGCAGGGAATATAGATCATCCTGTATCTGTTGCAGCAATAGCGTTCAGTTATACAGCTGTACAAAAGATTAAGGCTGCTGGTGGAAAAGTGATGCACATCCTAGACCTCTTGGAATCCAATCCGAGGGGGAGCAATGTAAAGATAATAATTTAGGGCTGGGGGATTATGTATGGTAAGTGAGCCTAAAGTTGTTGAACCTCCCAAGCCTCCAGAACGAGTACTCTATGTTGATGCTTCAAACCAGATACTAGGTAGGCTTGCAAGTATAGTAGCGAAGAAGCTTCTAGAAGGATACAGAGTCTATATATTTAATGCTGAGAAGGCTGTGATATCTGGTGATCCTAAAACGATTAAAAGAGAGTACCTAAGCCTACTAGAGCTAAAAGTTCACGTAAACCCCTATAAGTGGGGGCCTCATAGACCTAGGAGCCCTATAGCAATAGTTAAGCAGGCCGTTGAAAACATGTTGCCGAAAGATAAGTGGCGTGGGAAGCTAGCTCTAACAAGGCTTAAGGTATATATTGGGGTGCCGGAGGAATTTAAGTCAAAGAACTTAATCAGATTCCCTGATGCAGACGCGTCTAAGCTGAGAACAAAATACATACTGGTAGAAGAGCTCGCCAGAACTATGGGGTGGAAGGGGGTGAGGGAGAGAAGATGAGTTCTAGCCAAGCTAAACAAGAGAACGAGTTGAGAGTACTCGGAGCAATAGTTCAGAAGGAGAAGCCAAAAATAGTTATAGCTACTGGTAAGAGAAAGACGAGTATTGCAAGAGCCGTTATTAAGCCTGGTAAGGGTAGAGTTTGGGTCAATGGTGTACCTATAGAGTTATGGCCAATAGAAATGGCTAGATGGAAGATGATGGAGCCCTTAATGCTAGCTGGCAAGGAGATATGGAACAGTGTGGACATAAAGGTGACCGTAAAGGGTGGTGGAGTTATGAGCCAAGCTGATGCTGTTAGAATGGCTATTGCTAGAGGGCTAGTAGTGTATACAGGAAGTAAGACCCTACGCGACATCTTTGAGGAGTATGATAGGACGATGCTAGCTGGAGACCCTAGAAGAACAGAGCCTGAAAAACCTATGAGGAGAAGTGCTAGACGTAGATGGCAGAAAAGCTATAGGTAGGTGGTTCGGCCATGATAATCCCTATAAGGTGTTTTACGTGTGGCAAACCTCTCGCACACTTATGGGAAGAGTTTGAGAGGAGAGTTAAAGCTGGAGAAGATCCTAAAAAAGTTCTTGATAGTCTAGGTGTTAAACGTTATTGTTGTCGTAAAACACTTCTCTCCCACGTACCATTAATATATGAGGTAATGAAGTTTAGGCGTGTACTATAGGCTCTAAGGAGGGGTGATTGCGGTGTCTAATGAAGTATCTCAGCAAAAGATTATAGAATTGTTAGTTCCCTTAGAACAGTACCTTTCAGCAGGCGTACACATAGGTACTCACATATGTACGTCGTTCATGAAGAAGTTTGTGTATAGAGTTCGTCCAGATGGACTATACATACTAGATATAAGGAAGATTGATGAGAGGCTTAGAATAGCTGCAAAGTTTCTCGCAAGATTCCCTCCAGATAAAATTGTTGCAGTATCCGTTAGGCAATACGGGCAGAAGCCAGTACAGAAGTTCTGCACTTATGTAGGATGCCACGCTATAACTGGCCGAATCCTTCCTGGAACATTCACAAATCCTATGCTAGAAGCCTACATGGAGCCAGAAGTAATACTTGTTACTGATCCTAGAGCTGATAGCCAAGCTGTAGATGAAGCAGCAAGTGTAGGTA
>CAZTPV010000184.1:0-4410 GCA_964615085.1 uncultured Desulfurococcales archaeon | reverse complement strand
AACACTCTTCAGTGGGAAACTATGGCGTGCTAGTAGGTATGCTAGAGGTACACCAGTCACTAGTAAGAGTAGCGTACTAGCTATTGAAGCCTCTAAGCTAACACTCATAGCGCTCCAAGCCTCTCTAGCAGTGATAGTATTCTCAAACAAGTAGTAGCCTATCATCCCTGGACTACAGCGAATCACTGAGAAGACTATGGGGGCAGTAAGGTAGATTACACAAAGGCTTGCAAGAGCATATAGTACTATTAGGGTTTTCTCAGCCTCTACTAAGCGCTTCTTTAAGCCAGCTAGGAGCACTACCAACCACCTCTGGTGGATTTAGAAACCTTTGACCACACTCACTAAACACTCTAGGACCCTCATGGAGGAGGAACAGTATGAACTCCCTAGCTAGCTTAGGGTGAGGTGCATTACTTGGTATGGTTAAGCCGTAGACTATTGGAGCCATCCTAATAGCTCTCTCCTCGGGAGTACCAACATTAATGTATACGATGACTCTAGAGTAGAAGCTAGCCTTACTAGGATCACCTAAGTTCACTTCATCTGGTAGTACAACGTATTTTAAGCCATGCTGTTTAGCAACACTCTCATACTCAAAAGCATAGTCAAGTACACCACTCTCCAATAGCGATAGTAGAGCTACACTCTTAGGTCTAATGACGAGGCCATCCCTAGGGGTGATTGAGGCAGACACGTAAACTATTATAGTGCCGTTATCCTCGTAGACTACGCGAACACCCTGAAGGTTGTGTTCAACAAGTCTCTCAAGGATACTCCTATTACCATAATACATGCTTGCAAGTGCTAGAACACCAATACTGCGATAGCCACAGGGGTCGCGGTTTGGGTTGGAGAATCCATAGCGTACACCTGGCATCATTAAAACCTGGTACCATTTAAGCCTACCTAGCTCTAACTCTTCATGGTATTTAGAGTGGCTAGTATAGGCTAACACTATGCGGTTAGCAGCGAACTTTAGAACCCATGAAGCATACTTTGGGAACATGTACATAGGCACAAGCCTGTAGTCTGCTAGAGCTAGTACATCACACCTACGACCTAGATCAATGATCTTCCTAACAGCATCAACACTACCACTAGCCTCAATATATACTCTCACATGATACTTCTCCTCAAACATTCTTGCAAGCCTCGTTAGAGGAACCTTAAGAGAGCCTGCACAAAACACTATGAGCTCCCTACTAGGCTTCGAGAACATCATGACAGTGTAATAGGATATGAGTGCTGCGAGAAGTATAGCCACTACGGCTAGCGCTATGACTAGCCTCCTAGACACTATACAGCACCCAGGAGGCTTAGGAGACGACTACGCTAAGGTTAAAAGAGTAACTGTTATCGGATTACGGATAACGGTTTAAAAGCTAAAGACCCCCACCCTGAAGAAGCCGATAATACACTATACTTGGCCCGCCCACCGCCGGAGGCCCCCGATAACGCTGCTAGGGGGTCTATGAGAGGCGGCCACCCATCTGCGGCGGGCACCATTCTAAATCGTAGTTGTTTAGCCTCTGAGCACGCTCTAGGTGTTACTATGGCTTATGGGGTTGAGTTTAGGTGCAGGTATCTTAGAGTTTTATAGCTGGTGTTGTCTTTTCACCCTGGGTGTGTGTTGTGAGGTCTCAGCTCTGGATGCTACTCCTAGCTCTACTATGTGTGGATGTTGGGCTAACATTCTATGCTGTCTATCATGCTCCCTTTCCAGCCATAGTCCCTCTTGGAGCTCCTACAGCCTACCTCAACATCTACGTTCACATACCCATAGCTTGGGCCTCGTACATGCTATTCACAGTTGCGTTCATAGCTGCAATACTCTTCCTTATCAGGGAGAAGGAGTACTTTGATAGACTTGTCTACGGGTTTGCCTTAGTAGGTGTAGTCTATGCTGGTCTCACACTCGTTACTGGTAGTGCTTGGGCTAGTGAGTCCTGGGGCTCTCCCTGGAATTGGGATCCTCGTGAGACTGCAGTACTCCTACTATTCCTAGCCTACCTAGTCTACTTTGGTATAAGGGCTAGCATTCCCGACCCAGATAGGGCTGCTAGGCTTAGTAGTGTTTATGCTGTTGCAGCTTACTCGATGGTTCCAATAAGCTTCATAGCCCCGAAGATTGCAGGTACTAGTCTTCACCCAACCATAAAGGCTACTGCAGCTTTCTTCGCTAGGCCAGAGGTGATGTCAATATTCATACCTAAGACGGTGGTATCCATGGCTATAGCATTCATACTAGGATTATATGCTGCGAGGAGACTAAGACCAGAGTTTAAGGGGGTACCCAAAATCGCTAGGATAATACTAGTTGCCATAGTATTATTAGGCGCTATTGCGTGTGGCTTATCACTTCAACCATATGCTACTGGACATGTTGTAAGGGTTATCAGTGCTAAGGTTACTAGTCAGGGGCTTATATCAGAGCTCGTACTAGCTAATGGAGAGAAGATAGTCTATACAAACCCTGTTCCAAGCCCTATCAAGCCAGCTATAGTTGAGGGTAGACCCACAATAGTCGGAAACCTTGTCGTAGCCCTGAAGAACGGTGTTATCCTCGTGAGGCATTGGAGTGTTGGCTTAAACTCAATACTGTACTTCGTAACCATAGCCATCCTCACAGCATTAGTTACAAGGCCTAAGCCTAGGATAGCCGAGTGAAGATACTATTTTACTACACCCCTTCACAGTATTAAGCTTGGGTGTAGGTTATGGCTTCAAAGGCTAAGACCATAGCTATAGCTTTAGGCTTATTCGCTGCTCTAGCCATCGTTGGCATCATAGCTGTTAAATCATCAAACTACATGGATGTAGGCCAGCTTAAACAGTATCAGCAGCCGGTTAAGGTGATAGTTAAGGGTAAGCCCTTAACACTAGGCTATGGAGAGGGTGTTATGGAGATTGGTGAGACACTCTTCAAGCTTGTGTGTAGAGGAGTGTTCTGTGTTGCTAGTAGAGTTAAGGGTCCAGTATTCGGTAATGATAACGCCTACGCTGTATTCGTGCTTGAAGGCGGTAACGGATACTCAGTACTAGCATTGTATAGCAAGAGAGAGTTCACAATGAACTATGGTGGTAGCCCTATATTCTCAAGCAAGGTTGTTGTTGAGGGAGTATACCACCCCGATATCACAGCCAGTATTAGAGTGCCTCATGGTAGTGGACTACTACATGTCATCATGGTATCAAAGATCCTTGAGGGGTGCCATAAGAGCTACAAGAACCCAGTAGCTAGTAGCTAGTCTTTAGCCTCTAGGAATCCTCCTACCATCACCAAGAACCCAGTAGTCGCCATCACTTCTACGCTCAAGCTTAAATATTGGTGGCTCCCTCTTAACCCTCTCAAGAATCTCTTCAGCTACCCTAAAGGCTTTAGATCTAGGTTCAGCTGAGACCACAATGTATAACGCCTCCTCACCAGGCTTTAGTGCTCCAACCCTATGTATGATAGCCACGTCACATACTCCCTCCATTCTAGCATACTCTTCAGCTATCATCCTCAACACTCTCTCAGCATATGGCATGTACGCTTCATACTGTAGCTCGTAGACTTTGTGGCCGTCGACTACACCTTTGACGTAGCCTACGTATACCACTAGTGAGCCGTAGCCCTGAGCAGAACACTTCTCCTCGATACTCTTAACCACCTCTTCAAGACTAGGCTTAGAGTCGAGGATTCGAGCATAGACCATGACTTAGCCACCAGAGGCTGGTGGTATTATAGCAACCTCATCACCATCGTGAAGGATTTGGCTTAGTGGTGTTTTAACACCGTTAACCAGGTATACCACCTCTACTCCACGCTCACCTAGAAGCTTTATAGCCTTATCAAGGCCTGGTAGAACTTGTCTAGCAATTCGTATAACCTCCTCTAGTACGCACTGACTACAATTAACCTCTATGGTTGCCTCCTTAAAGCCTGCTAGATCACTAACTATTGAGAATAGTTTAATCCTAATCCTCAACCCCCTCTATCCCCTACAATGGATTATTGGGTAGACCTTAGACTCCAACGTCTCTGGAAGCTCGTTTGCGAACTTATAGTTGTAGCCTCCACGCTTAAGCTCTATAACAAGATACTTCTTCTCAGCTTCACTACCAGCATCAGCCTCCAAGACGCAGGGTTCTTCACCACCAACAAGAGGTACTAGGAGCATTAGCTTACCCGAATACGCTACTAGGAGTGGTACTACTCCAGGAGCTGGCTGAAACGCGGCTAAATAGGATATGAGGTCCTCAAGGCTAGTCTTAATCCTGCACTTAGCCCATAATAGGGGGTCAACCATTCTCCTAGCACCCAGCCACTAGAGGAGAAACTAGTTTAGGCAACATATCTAGGTATCGTCTAGGCCTAGACTAGTGGTAGCCGGCTCGGTCCACCCCTAGTCCATCACCATCTCA
>CAZTPV010000183.1:0-4733 GCA_964615085.1 uncultured Desulfurococcales archaeon | reverse complement strand
AGTTCTAGCAAACAAAGTTGACGTTGAGGGGGCGACTATAAGGTACAAGAGGATATTTGAGTACCTTAAAGCTAAGAGAGAGGCAAGTGTGTGGCTTCTCCCAGTCTCAGCTCTTAAAGGCATAAACCTTGACAAGCTCGGCGATATATTATTCAAGAGGCTTAACATAATTAGAGTCTACACTAAACAGCCTAACAGCGAACCTAGCAAGACTCCATTAGTACTACCAAGAGGAGCTACAGTAGCTGATGTGGCTCAGCGAATCCACAGCGATCTCGTAAAATACTTCCTATACGCTAGAGTGTGGGGCCCCTCGGCTAAGTACCCTGGGGAGAGAGTCGGATTAGACCACGTACTTGAGGATGGAGATGTTGTCGAGATTCACGCTAAGAGGTAACTATCTGCTTAAGCCAGCAAACCTTCTCAGAGGCTTAATCACTAGCTCGTAGACTGGGTCACCCTCTCTAAGAACTTTATAGCTTAGTGGAGGCATCCAGCCAGGGATGATCATTCTAAGCTCATCAAGAGTAACCTTCCTAGGGTATAGCACTGCATGCTTAACCTCTAGTGCTAATGCTTTAGAGGCGCCCTTAATGTATGGCCAATCCTTATGATCTACTCCTGGAGATGGGTGCTTCATAACCTCTCTCCAAACCTGCTCAGCACTACCCTCAATAATCCTACCAACCTTAAACTCGCCAATAATAGCGCGAACCTTACCCGAAGCATATACAATCATTATTGAGCCCTCCTCGACAGGTACTCCAATCCACCTTCTAAGCTCAAACTTTTTGACTCCACGGAATATCTGGTAGGCGAACTGAGGCCTTATTGATATCAGGTATAGGGGCTCACCACTATCCGTTAGTGCTCTTGGAGGCTGCCTCCTAGGCATGGCTCACCACCTAATCATACACCTTATGTAACCCCACCCGGTAATTAGGAGGTTACTAGTAATAATGTACATGGGAGGGTATCTAGAATGTACGTACTGGTAATGGGTATGGCTGGCTCTGGTAAAACTACACTAGTTGCCACCTACTCTGAGTGGCTCAAGACTATCGGTGAAACTCCAAGAATAGTTAATCTCGATCCAGGCGCCGAAGAGATACCATACAAACCTGATTTTGATATTAGAAGACTCTTTACTGTTCAAAGTATAATGAAGGAGTATGGTCTTGGGCCTAATGGAGCTCTTCTTAAGGCAAGCGAGCTCATAGTTAAGAATGCAGAGGAAATACTCAGAGACGATGCTTTTAAGGCTGCAAGAGAGGCTCAGGTATTAATTGATACTCCTGGTCAGCTAGAAGTCTTCATGCTGAGGGGAGAGGGGAAGGAGTTTACAAGGCTACTGAAACAACAAGCACCAACCGTGGGGATATTTCTAGTTGATGCTAGCCTATCAGTGGATGTAAGCGACTTCATAACATCATGGGTTATGGGTCTACTTATCCAAGTTAGGCTAGAAATCCCGGTAGTACCAGTCATAAACAAGGTGGACGTGGCTCATGACAGGAGGTTGCTAGAGCTAATAGTAACTAATCCATCTGAATTACTCGATATTGTTGAGAAGAATATTAGTGGTGTTAGTGGCGAGATAGTAGAGGATTTAGTGAGGCTAGTTGAGGATTATCAGCAGAGCCTAAGACCTATACTTCTATCAGCTAAAAACCGTACTGGGTTCGAGGATTTATACTCAGTCATACATGAAGCCTTCTGTAGCTGTGGAGATCTAAGTTAGCCTCTTAGACCTAGCCTCCTCAACTAGATTACGTTCTTCAATATCTCCTTTAGGCTCCCTTTCTCTCCAAACTCTAGCACTAAACCTATAGAACTCAGTATCCTCTTCAAGCCAGCAATATGGTGGTAAACCAGCTTTTACACAGGTTTCAGCTAAGAATGTCTCCTCATCCCATCCATACTCTATTGGTACTTGTGGTAGTAGGAGGCCTTGGAAAAAGCCGCGGCGAACGACTAGGCCATGAACACCTATCTTAAACGCCTTCACTCTCTCCCTAGGATCTTTAGGCAAGGGTTCTAGTGGCCCTAGCACACTAACCTCAAAAGTTACACGATCAAGCTCTTCAGGGGCAAGTGGAGGGAATCTTGGATCAGAGAACGCTGCTTCAATGGCAACATCGCATACAGCTTCTATGAGTGGTTTTACTGGCTGTATGTAGCCAATGCATCCTCTAAGCTCACGCTTGTCATAACCATAGAAGGTTTCTATGGTGACAAATGCAGCACCCAGCTTTTTCAGCTTCTCACTAACATTGATAGGAGGTTTAGGCTTCTCACCCCTAAACTTAGCTTCAACACATGCTCTAGCAGTCTTAACTAGTATAACGCCATCACTATGACTTAGCTCCTCTGGTCGAACTTGCGACACTATGCTACACCTAGAATCTCTACTCTAGGATGAGGCCTTGATAACCCTTCACTAATACTCCACTATAGCGTGTGTGGCTTATGCGAGTTGAAGCTCTAGCATCAAAGGTCTTAGCCTACGTTGAGAAAACGTATGCTTCAACTAGATCAGCTATTGAGAGTCTAGGCGTTAGAGAGCATCGCGGTAAAATATTATCACTAGTATTGGGAGTTCTTAGAAACTATAAGCTCCTTCAAGAAGCTCTAAAGTACTGTGGCTATAGGGGTAGGGTTCGAGGAGGAGTGAAGGGGTGGCTACCACTAGTACTAGCATACAAGCTCCTATTTAGCGATGTGAAGGGTATTCCATCAGACTACATGCTTATCCTTGATAGACATGTCGCTGAATGCCTTAAGATAATTGATCCAAGTGAAGTCTATAATAGGTTCTCCGGGGACTTGAAGCTCAGCGTAAAGTATAGCATACCATTATGGGTTATAAGGTACTTGAAGAAGCTAAGCATACCCTATGGAGGCTTAGAGAAGCTGCTTGATGCATTCCAAAAACCTACACCGGTATGGATCAGATTTAATAGAGCTAGAATTAAGTTGAGGGAGGCTGTAAATAAGCTCCTAGCAATGGGAGTGATAGCTGAACCTGACTTAATACTTGACGACGTGCTTGAAGTAAAACATACTGTGAGTGGAGCATTATCAAGACTCGACCCTAGCCTCTTCTACGTACAGGATAGGTTCTCAACACTTATTGCACATGTTGCTAGACTAGCACCTCCAATGGTAATTGACCTTATGAGTGCACCTGGTAGTAAGCTAGGCCACGTCTACTGGAGGAGTAACTACACCTACTCAATAGGCTTAGACATATCAGTTAATAGGTGTCTGACTGAGCATAAGCTATTGAGCCGTCAGCAAGTATGGATAGTTGACATAGTTAATGCTGATGCTAGATTACCACCACTCGCAAGAGTGCCAAAGGCTAGCTTAATCCTAGTAGATCCCGATTGCAGTAGTATGGGTAGGCTAGGACATAGCCCAGAAACAAGATTATTCCTAGAGGCTACTGGCCCCTCAATAGTCCATAGGGCTTCAAGACTGCAACGCAAGGTATTATTGAAGGCTATTAGCATAGCGTCGGAAGACACGATCATAATTTACTCTACATGCACACTTACTTTAGAAGAGAATGAGAACGTTGTTGCAAAAGCCTTAGAGACTGGTAGGGTTGAAGTGGAGGAAGCATACCCATGGATTGGAGTTGAAGGCGGTATACGTGGAGTACAGAGAGTCTACCCCCACATCTCAAGATGTGTTGGAGGCTTTATCGCTAGAATTAGAGTCTCCAAAGCCTAGCCCGTGAAGAGGTTCAACAAGGATACGGCGAGCTATACCACGGCCTAAAGCTACTAGAACTCCTCTAACCCTAATAAGTACTGGCCCACCTATAGACGCAACTACAACTACTATCGTGCCAGGCGTTACGCCCATCTCTATTAGCCTCCTTATGGCCCCTCTACCAGGACCTCTAAACCCAACAACTCTCGCTGGAATACCAGGTGGAAGTTCATCAAGTGTTATTGGCATTCTACTCTCTCCTCACACTCAAGTATTAATGCCTAGAGCATAGAAGGATTTTAAGACTATGAGTAAGCTGCTTAGATAGTCCTATTGAAGGTGGTAGTATGACGTCTAACATCTATGTCTTGGGGATACATGGCTCACCTAGGAGGAGAGGAGAGAGCTACAAAATGCTCATGGTCGCGTTAAAAGCCGCTGAGGAAATGGGGGCACGCACAGAGTACATAAACTTGTACGACTATAATATAAAGTACTGTGAAGGATGCGTATCAGACGATGTGGGTAAGTGTAGGTATCCATGTGATCTTGGTGACGACTTCCCTAAACTAGCTAAGAAGGTTTTAGATGCAGACGCAATAATATTTTCAACACCAATATACTGGTATGCTCCATCAGCAATATTAAAGAATTTCATTGATAGGCTAACATGCTTTGAAAACATGATCTTCCATGAGCCTGGTAGAAGCCTGTTAGAGGGTAAAGTTGTTGGCTTCATAGCTGTAGGCAACGACACTGGCGCGATAATGGCCATATCATGGATGATGGTTACACTAAATAGTATGGGGGCTCTTATACCTCCATGGGCTCTCGCATATTATCATAGTAGAGAGGGCAACGTACTACTTGACGAGAATGCACTACTTGATGCAGCTAATGTTGGTAGGGTAGTCGTGCTAGCTGCTAGAGAGATTAAAAAGATACCTAAATGGTACGATGTAGAGCTAAAGAACCTTGTTAATAACGTCCGTAAACACTTAGCTGGGGTTAGA
>CAZTPV010000182.1:0-5328 GCA_964615085.1 uncultured Desulfurococcales archaeon | reverse complement strand
TTGTTCAACATTAGGATGAGGGTAACTGATATCCCACCGTAGCGTCCGTGGTACAACGACAGCTATAACGCCATAGTCATCAAGTATGTTTGCAGCTGTTAATGCATTATCAATAGCTCTACAAGTCTCCTCGTCAAGTCCTCCAATAATCTCTATTTCAACATCAACACCCTCATCTATGGAGACATCTAGCCCAACTACATGGGTACTTCTTAGCGTGGTACTAGACACTCTAGGACCCCCGGCTGAAACTACTCTGCCACTAGAGGGGTTAAGGTGGGAGGCCTGGTAACACTAGCTCTGAGTCTGGAGACTATATCCAATTCATTAATTAAGGGCTTAAGAGTAATACCATAACATGGTGCTCTCCTATGAGAAAGCGAGACTATATTGATCCAAGAATGCTTGAGGCTGTAGATAAGGCGGCATTGATTCTAGAAAGGCTTAGAGATAAATGGAGTAACGAGCTAGATGCTTATTGGTTATTAAGACGCTACGAGGACGAAGTGGGGATTCCAGTAACTTACGATATTGTTGAGCAGGCTGTTGCTAAGGTATCTATGGACGAAGCTAAGAGCAAAGCTATAGCTAAGGAGAGAGTTAGTGTAATTGATTAACTGTCTTCACGGCTTAATGATGTAGATCCAATGGCACTTAGTTAGGACTACCTTTAATAAATTCTCTAACTCTCTCTTGTCCATACTGCTTACTCGATCGTTCTCAATGACGATGAATCTATCGCCTTTCCTAAATATTGTTACACCGTAGAGAGGTGCTGCCAAGTGTATCTCATGATTATTGTTGAGCTCCACAATTAGCCTCTCCACACTAGTATTTGAAGACTCAACTCTAACCACACTTACATTGTTATCTACATTATTAAGATTAACGCTCAAATTCATAGCACCCATATACTTAAGGCGTAGTCGTCTAGTTTAAATCTAGTGCATGATTGTAGTCTATGTTAGGTGGCTATGATATGATTGTAGGGTTACTTAGACTTGTAGGTATAGAGGAAGCCCCACCAGAACTCGTTAAAGTACTAGAGCTAGTTGGGAGACATAATCGATGGAGACTTTCAACAATAAACCTTATTGCTAGTGAGAACGTTATGAGCCCTCTCGCATTAATAGCTTACATTAATGACATGATGCATAGATATGCTGAGGGAAAACCCTTCAAGAGGTATTATCAAGGTACTAAGTACATTGATGAAGTAGAAGTTATAGCTTCACAGCTAATGGCAGAACTATTATCAGCTAAGATAGTTGATCTTAGACCAATTAGTGGCACTATTGCAAATGCAGCTGTATTTCATGCACTTAAAACTATTAGGGGGCCCAAAGCCCTAGTGCCTCCTGTTCAGGCGGGCGCACATGTCAGTCACACAAGGTACGGTACGTTAGGAGCTTTAGGCATAGAACAAATTGAAATGCCTTATGACTCTGACTCCATGAATATTGATGTTGATAAGACAATAAAGCTGATTGAGGATATTAAGCCAAGCTTCATAGTCCTTGGTGGAAGCGTGTACCTATTCCCCCATCCACTAAAAGAGATAGCTCCAGCAGCTAAATCTGTGGGCGCCTACATAGTCTATGACGCAGCTCACGTGCTAGGACTGATAATTGGTGGTGAATGGCATAACCCTCTAACTAGTGGTGCAGACGTAGTGACAGCTTCAACTCATAAGACGTTTCCAGGACCTCAAGGTGGTTTAGTAGCTCTTAGCAACGAGAATCTCTACAGTGAGGTTAGTAAGTCCATATTCCCAAGGTTTGTAAGTAATCACCACCTACATAGGCTACCTGCTATAGCTGTTACGGCTCTAGAAATGAAGTACTTTGGTAAAGAGTATGCAAGTCAAATAGTGAGGAATGCTAGGAGATTAGCTGAGAAACTAGCAGAAGAGGGCTTTAAGGTTCTAGGAGAACACTTAGGCTACACTAAAAGTCATCAAGTTCTAGTAGATGTTAGAGAGTATGGTGGAGGAGCTAAAGTAGCTAAGCTTCTTGAGCAAGCAAACATAATAGTTAACAAAAACCTACTACCCTATGATCCTCCAGACGCTATTAAGAATCCTAGCGGCCTAAGACTAGGCGTTCAAGAAATGACTAGGTTTGGTATGAAGGAGAGTGATATGGATACCATAGCAAAACTAATGGCCGATGTAGTTATTCGAGGTAAGGATCCAAAAACTGTTGCACAAGAAGTCATAGAGTTTAGGAGAAGATTCCAAGAGGTTAAGTATACCTTCAAAATATCAATATACCCCGAGGTTCTCGACTTAACATGCTGATAACTAATATAAATAATCTAATTGGCGTGCGGGGGGCAAGTCCTCCACGCTCATCCCAACCCCCTTGCGGGGGCGTCGGTGGAGGCGGCGCACCCCCAAGATGAGTAATCTGGTCTTTTAGGAGGGTGTATAAGCTTTAGTTAACTATTAGTTTCGAGGGAGCTAAGGGTTGAAGCCTAAGGCTTGGATACTCAATATAGGTAATGAGCTCACAATAGGCAGGATAGTTAACACTAATGGTGCTTGGTTAGCAAGACAGTTAACTCTACGTGGTGTTGACGTGAGGAGGATAATAGTCGTTCCCGACGATGAAAATGAGGTATGTGATATTGTTAAACAAGGAGTTAGCAAGGGAATTGCTTTGTTAGTAACGGCAGGGGGTTTAGGGCCAACGCCAGATGATAGGACTGTTGAATTTGTTGCAAAAGCCTTAGGGAAGAAAGTAGTGTTGAATGAGGAGGCACTTCGCATGGTTGAGTCAAAATATAAGCTTCACGGACTTGAGCTTACTCCAGAGCGTGTTAAAATGGCATATCTTCCTGAGGGTGCAAAACCTATACCCAATGATGTTGGGACAGCTCCTGGCGTGTTTATGAGTGTTGCTAACACTAGAATCATACTACTGCCTGGCGTGCCCAGGGAGGCTGAAGTAATGTTTGAACGCTATGTAATACCTTTAATTAAGGATGTGCTCCCACGTCTATGTGTAGTTGAGGATGGTATTACGGTAGAGGGGCTTCCAGAGTCAAGTATAGCACCTTTACTTAAAACTATCATGAAAAAATACCCTAACGTTTACATTAAGAGTCATCCTAAGGGCTCTGAACTAGTTAATCCTATAGTTGAGATAAAGGTTTTAGCCTCTGCTAGCAATTGTGATGATGCTTCAAAGCTAGTAAGAAAGGTCTTAGAGGATGTAAAGCAATGCCTAGAGTGGAGGCAAGAAAGCTGATGTACCGTGTACTTTTGAGACAAGTACTCCTAATGGTGTTAATCTTCACCGTAGGCATAATCTTAATAGCTACTAGTATTCGTAATGGAGAGATCATAGATGGTAATAGGCTGATAGTTGGGATAATTATCGCTGCTACGTCACCGTATTTATCCCTAGCTATACTCTATGCTACTGGATATACGAGGCTGGCTAAACCATGAGCACTAAAGGCTGTGATGAAAATAAAGTTAGAGAAAAGATATTTAGTGTATTAAAAACAGTTTATGATCCTGAAATACCAGTTAATATCGTTGATTTAGGCCTAGTTTACGAAGTCAAAGTTGATAGAGAGTGCAATGTTGAAGTGCTTATGACACTTACAGCTCCAGGTTGTCCTCTAGCCTCGATACTACTATATCAAGTTAAGGATGTTATCGAGTCTGAAGTCCCTGAGGTGAAAAGGGTTAACGTTAAACTTACTTTTAACCCTCCTTGGACTCCCGAGAGAGTAAGTCCACGAGGTAGAGAGCTTCTTAAAAAGATCTTTGGCTATGATGTTGTTGAAGAATGGATTAAACGTGTCAAGAAGAGATAGAGATAGTTAAGTTAGAGGCTCTTCAACAGCCTTATCGGATAGTATTGCGCTTCCACCCTCTGGATCCTCTATGATTAATGTAAACCTTTTATTACCTTTAAGAGCTTCTTCAAGCTCTCTTCGTCTCCTTGTACATTCAGCAAGAAGTTTTGGTTCAGCGTCTTTACACAGAGTTTCTAGTACATCTAGAAATCTACGTAGCACCCCCTCAATAGTAGTTATAAATCCCTCTGAAGCTGGCCCAGGAATAAGCTCTAATCCTAGTTCTGGTACTCTAATCGTCGCAGTTGAACATCTAACTACAATTATATTGAGGTCCTTCTCACTCTCCACAAGAACTTTAAGTCTTCGAGGAGGCTTTTGCTCAGCTAGTCTAACATCATTGAATTTGTAGCCACACTTATCACACTTACCTACGGTTAAGATAACCTTACCCACTAAGGGCATGTCATAAAGGTAGTCACTTAGTCTCAGGCTATTATGGCCGCATGAAGGGCATTTAACCGTGGCCTCCATAAGTTTGCCTAATTTGGTGCTAGTATCAATGCTTCCTAGGTTAGTCAAATACAACACCTATCATTACTCCATGTAGTGACAGCAAGGTTTTAACGGTTCAAGACCCCCTAATAATATGTTTGGTGTGCTCTACCCCTACCTCTTAGGTATGGGTGAAGATTCTTGACTGTAAGAACGAGACGATCAGAGACAGTAGGTAATAATGACGTCTTTGAGATAAGAGTTACACCCCCTAAGAAGGTTGTAAGCGTAAAAATTGATGTTGACTTGTTGCATGAAATCGATAAGGTTTGGAGAGAGTTGGGATACAAGTCTAGGAGTCAATTCATCATAGAGGCGATAATATACTATATGCAGGTGGTTAAGAGTATGAAGGGGAGAGTAAAAGCACCAACGATAGATATGGAGTTAATGGAAGAGATCAATAACGCCTTAGAGTTCATAAGTGATGATGAATTTGAAGGCTATGATAACATTGACTAGCTCTTGGAATCGTCTGCCTAAATCCTAGGTATTAGAACTTCAACTCTCTTCTCAAGAATGCTAACACAGTTCTTAAGCCCTGTTATTATAAGATTCAACGTCTTTGATTTGTCGTCTATAAAGTACTTGAATCTAGGCCTGCCAACAGTTAGCCTATGCTCCTTTCTACGTTTAATAAAGCCTAGGTTTACAAGCTTGTTAAGAGAGCGGTTAACAGTAGCTTTACTAAAATTTAGTCTCTTGGCCAGCCCGTCAACATCTTGTTCTCCTAGCTTCATGAGTTCAATCAATATGATCGTATCAGTTTCATTTATGTCATAGCATAGTTTTAAAGCATCGTAAAGTGTTATCTCGCGTCCCGTAGGCAGTTTTAAACGTGGTAACGAGTACTTAGCGTGAATAGTCAATAACATGGGCACCTCAGCTTTTAATCCCTAAAAACTTTTTCACCTACTATGGTCTAATAGGTTTTATGCTTAAATCCTTGATTCCTCAGTATTC
>CAZTPV010000181.1:0-2900 GCA_964615085.1 uncultured Desulfurococcales archaeon | reverse complement strand
TCTAACCCACAGGCTCTACATGTCCTATATAGGAGGTGCCTCGCAACTAGCTTATACAGGTATGTTAAGCCTTCTATACTAGACGTGTAGTGTCTAGATAGGTAGAACATTGCGTAGATGCTCTTACCACCACTGTGCCAGAGGTATGGTACCACGCCTAGCACACGTCTAAAGCCTCTACACAGCTTTGCAACTGTTGGAGATATATCTCTCCAATCATTACCATCCTTCAACTCGAACTCTATGACGATCCTGTCCAGAGCTATGGGTGCCGTACCTAGACTGTCAGTCCTAACGTTACCTACAACGTTCCTAACAAGCTCTATACCTGTAGCATCTCCGTAGGCTAGGACAGAGATGAATAGTCCCCTACCCTCTCCAAGAGTCTTGAGGTAACACTTAACAAGCTCCTCCTGCCTAGTTGCCACTGCTATACGTGTTGGAGATTTTGTATATATGTCCCTGTCAACACCAACCTCACGACACACCTTAACGCTGATGTCAGTCTTCTCAAACCTAGACTCTCCATGTACGTAGTGCACAAGATCTTGAGTATATACTCCACACGGCTCTAAGTACTCTATGACCCTCCTAACCGTCTGTACCTCTCTCCTACCTACACGCTCACTGTACTGTTCTAAACTTCGCATCTTCACCATACCCACCCACATGCACGACGTCTCCACGCATGTTTAACCTCTCCAGCACTGTCCTTATAGCGTCCTTCAGTGCTTTTGGATCTAGGCTTGATAGTCCAAGCTCGTTTAACAGCTCTTCAAGTAGTGCTCTACATGCTGTGCATCTATCCCTAATCTTCTCATATATCTCCCTCACGGTTAGACCATCCTCACTGTTTGACAGTAGTTCGAGCACTAGCATTCCAAGCTTGGGGTATGGTAATCCACGAGCCATGTTTCTAATACCTTCAGGTATTGCTGAGAGTGGGTCTTCACCAGCAAAGCTCTGTAATGCACCCTCCATCATTGCCTCAAGCACGGACTTTATCATTGATAGGTGTCGAGAAGTTACTGTTGGGCTAGGTATCTTACCTATCGCATATTCAAGCTTTGCAAGTGCTATACATAGCCTAACGACCTTATCAACAATTCTATAGCTCACGAAGCTACTTCTCAAACCTGCACTAGTGTAGGTATTCACTATCCTGCTAACCTCACTCTTGAGGCTGGACACGAAGTCCTCACTCAGCCTAGCCCTAGCCCTCCTAGCTCTAGTGATTATATCTTCAAGAAGCTCTGGATCTAGCACGCCTCTAGCATCTACACTCCTCGTTGCTGGTGATATGGACTCTACATACTTCTCCAACTGTTCTACTGTTGGTGGTGGGTAGAACACAACAACGTCTACACGGTCTAGAAGTGCCTCTCCTTTAGGTGTTGCAAATATTGTTGGCAATAGGTCGCTCAGAGTTACTGCTCTACCAACTATCTTCCTCACGTTGGCTATCATGGTCACAGCACAGTTGAGAGACCTAACCTCTATGTGCCTACCAGCAACATCTCTAGCAACCATTCCCTGCTCCATGAATGTTAGGAGCTGTGAGAGTAGTCCACTATCCCTCTCCAACTCCCTCGCAGTATCGACCTCTTCAAGTACTAGTATACCGAAGTCTTGTGGGTCTCTGCTAGAGACTATTACCGCACCTCCATACCTAACCTCGTCTTTACCACTTATGAAGAGTCCAGCAACTGTCGAGCTTGTTAGAGATACTATTATACACTTCCTAACAAGTCTCTTAACCGCCGTGTATAGGCTAGACTTTCCAGTTCCTGGAACACCCACATGTAGCTCATGTATTGTACATCTCTTGCCTGCACCATCTCTAAAACCTGTAAACTCGTCGCTGTATGCACCTACCAGCTGTAGCAGTGTCAATATTTTCTGTGGTAGTATACCAACAAGCTCAGGGTCTAGACTCTCCGCAACTAGGTCAACATCAATCTCTGGGAGGGATGTTCCTCCAAGAATGTAGTACCCTCTAGATATTAGATAGGTGCGGTACTGGTCTAGCCTGTCCCTCCTAGTCTGCAACACGTCTAGTAGGAGCAGTATTGGCTCTGTAGCCTCGTATCCACGCCTAGTAACTTCACGGTCAATGAAGACTCCGAAGAGCGTTCCCTCACAGGTTTCTAGGAGGATATTGACAACGTGTGGAAGTGCTAGACATTGGACACCACCACCAACATCTACACCACTTCTAGACTCTACACCTATCTCGACTAGGTATGCAGGGACATGCTCCTCATACCTCCTACACCTCCTAGGACTGTACTTCCTACCTCCACATTCTAGAAATTTGTCGCATTTAGGACAGAGGTCTTCTGTTAGTGGTGTACCACCTTCACGATATATTGGGAATCTAATCTTTGAGGGCTTACCATCTTCACAATACTCGACTACTCTCCACGTCAAGCCTACTGGTCTTGGAGATATGCTCACCAGCTTGCCTCTACATATCACTGGTACGTACTTCACAGTCTTTATAGAGCAGTCACACACGTCGACGTCGTATCCAAGCACGATCACGCTATCCTCAATGTTGAATCCAGCATCCTGCAAATCTCTGAGAACTGTCGATACTACTGTCCTAGGTGTGAGTACTCTAGAACCGTAGAGAGATACTTGGCTAAACACCTTGCTGTTAAGCGTTGCAAGTGTTGTTGAGCGTAGCTTCAAGATATCTCCAATATATGGTCTACGTATTGTAGCTCCAGACTGTGCCTCCTCTAACAGCTTTATGAGAGAGCTAACTATGCGATCCCTCTCCTCCGTGCCGTACACGCCCTCTACTGCATCATACTCAAGAGCCATATGTTACGTATATAACAGTGCGAGAGTTATAAACTCGAAATTTAGTAAAGAGAAAGGTAGGACACATTTAC
>CAZTPV010000180.1:0-5100 GCA_964615085.1 uncultured Desulfurococcales archaeon | reverse complement strand
TCGTGACAGTTAGCGTTATTGTCTTGATGAGCGTTTTCGTCTGAGTTACGGTCACAGTTACAGTTTGCTGAGCATAAGCGGCTACTGGTACTAGTAGTATCATAGCGGTAGCTAGTAGCATTATAACAGTATGCTTCACAGCTAATACACCCCCAGAGCTATCCTCTTAAACTACGCCTATCTTCCTAGCCTTGTCTAGGCTTAAAGCTAGGTACTTAACGGTTACCTTCATGGCCTCCTCTAGCCTCAAACCTTACTGGTATGCTTGTAGAGTCCCTAATATGTAGGTCTAGTTGCGGGAACGGTATCTCTATGCCCTCCTCGTCAAAGACCTTCTTTATCAGCTCTAGTAGGGTCTTCTTAGTGTCAAACCACACCTCAGATGGAGCCCAACACCTAATGTTAAGCACTATAGCTGAGTCTGCGAAATCCTCTACAAAGACTTCTGGGTCAGGCTTCTCAAGACAGTAGGGGTGGTCTGCTATAACCTTCATTACTGCTTCACGAGCCTTCTCAATACTGCTAGAGTATGAGATGCCAACCTTCAACTCAACTCTCCTAACCCTAGTCTTCTTGTAGTTGTGTATGGTTGCTCCTAGAACCTTAGTGTTTGGTAGCCTAACGATATAGCCCTCCCAAGCCCTAACCCTAGTTGAGAACACGTTTATGTCTACAACCTGGCCTGCAACACCATCAATGTTCACTGGGTCTCCTATAGTGAATGGCCTCTCCACTAGGAGGAAGAGGCCGCTAAGAATATTCGAGAACACCTGCTGTGATGCAAAGCCTATAACTATGCCTGCAATACCGCCAGCAACGAGGAGTCCTGTAAGATTGATGCCTAGAGGTGCTAGTGCTGAAACACCTCCAAGGAAGGCTATAGTGTATACCACTGCGTTCTCTAGAGCACGGTAGACGTGTACTGGTAGTACTCCTCTAACCCACCTACGTAGAGCAGCTCTAACGAGAAACACTATAAGCCCTGTAGCAGCTAGGATACCTGCAACTTCAGCAATCTTCTCGGCTAGTGCTAGACCACCAGTAAACATGTGGCTTATGATTGTAGTGTTTATGGTGCTCACAGCCTACTACACCTCTCACCAGGCTTAGGGCTTGTAGAGGAAGACTCTCCTCTGGAACGATTTAGCTACGTGAGACTCCTCAACCCTCTTAACACCATCAACTGGCGGCTGATCGGTTAGCTTGAAGGCTACTTGGCCACCAGTATACATTGCCTCAACAAGCTCTAGGAATGGTGTACCATCACTAGAAACGTATATGTCGCATACATCAACGTAGAATACGATCATGCTGAGCTTAAAACCTACACTAGGCTTAAACACAACCTTAACCAGTGCCTCACCCTCACTAGGCTCTGGAGGCTCAGTATAGACGCTAGAATGGTATGATCGGCATACAACACCATCAACGATCTCACCTACAAGAACATGCTTAACCCTCCTAGGCGACAACCTCGCGGAGACAACACCACCAATAGCTACAGTAAGCTCTAGAGGAGCCTTAAACCAGTAGGACACCCTCCCAGAGCTTGGAACAACGAGATCCTCATCAAGGATTATTGCTAGGCAGTCAGTAAGCCTCCTAAGCCTATACAGTGGCTGTGAAGGATAAACCTTCACAGGTAGCCCACCAGCATAGATACGGTAGCCACCATAACTATCTGAAGCAATGAGGACACCGTCACGCCGGTACTCTACTAGAGCCTCACCAACCCTAACACTAGAGCCAGGCTCCAAGACATAGACGCCACTAGGTGGAAGCCACCCCACACCATAACACCCCCTAGAAGCCATGGATCATAGGGTACCTAGCCTTCTCTGGTGAAGCTACAGCCTCTGGTAGGGGTAGTCGTGGCTCACGAAAGCCTGGAGGTATTCTCGGCTTAGACACAGTAACAACACCCATCTGGTCAGACACAATGTCAAGCCTAATACGCCATGCAATAACCCTAGCACCACTATAAGCCATTCTAACCATGAAAGCTGGCACAACAATCCTTGAAACCTCAACAGCACTCCTAAACCTATTGGAAACCTCGAGGAGAGCAACAGCGTAGAATAGGGGTCTAGGATCGTAGGGGTAGACGTCACTTACAAGGTACCTAGCAATAACACCAGAGTCTGGACCACCATAGAGTGCGTATCGAGCTCTACCACTAGGAGGGAAGACGTCGAAGAGGCTACCAGAGGGCGTGAAAACCCCAGCATCAACCTCCAAGACAATATAGCCAGAGCACTTTGAGCTAGAGTCTACTATGAGAGGCCTCCTAAGCTTAACCATGACGTGTGATGAGAGCTTCTCCGGGTAGAAGACTGGAGGTAGAGGCTCAACATCAATACACGGGGATGAGATGAGCCTCTCAACACACCCCTCTGGCCCACATCTACGGTAAACACTAACACCGTTACGTGGGCTAAGATGTATAGTGTAGACTCCAACCCTAACAGGATCACTACCACTACACACTCTACCATAGCTGGCAGCACTAGTATGCAAACCTAAACCCCACTATACGGCTATAAGCCTCCAATCAACCCCTTATAGGGTGGTAGACTCACCAGCAACACTAAGAACTAGGAGAGGGAGTAGACTGACTTGAGCCAGAGATGGCGTTGGAATAACTGGGAGCCAGAGTGGATTACATGGCTTAAAGACCCATTCTACTCCCAGGAGAGTGGCTACACACTAGGAGACCTAGAGAAGCTTGAAGCAGCACAATCATGTGATGGTCCAGACGAAGTACACTTCACAAGGTACGCGATACACCTCATGGAGAGGAGGGGTATAAGTGAGGTTATGGTCTACGAGGCTCTAAGAAAACCTGATGAGATTAGGATAGACGTCGTCAAGAAGTTCATGATAGCGTTGAAGAGGGTTGGGGATAAGACGCTAATAGTCCTCTTCAACATAGGTGAGCACGGTATATGCAAGGTTAAAGAGGTTCTAAGCGTAATGATGATACCAACACCAGTATCAATAGCTAAGCTCGAGATAGGGAGATGGAAGACGGTGAAGATAGCATGAAGGTATACTATGACGATAAGCACATGCTCCTATACATCGAGATAAAGGAGGATGAAGTAACAGAGACAAAGCCTGCAGGAGAAGGAGTGTTCATAGACCTTAACAAGGCTGGTGAAGTAGTTGGTATAGAGATATGGGATTTCGATAGAGTGATCAATAGCATCCTAGAGCCTATAGTTAGGAGAGCTGTAGGCTACATAATTGAGAGGAGGGATAGGATCTGTAAGAAGCTTCTACACGGTGAGGAGGAAGAGTAGTCAGCCCCGCCGAGGAACACTTCACCAGGCAATCCGTAAGGGCGTCTATCATCACCAGTTAATGGGTGATACCCTGACACTCCACACCTTTATACCTGTTTTCCGCACAGGAGAAGAGGGGGATCGTGACACTAGTGTATAGCTGGGATGCGGGAGGCTCCTGGAGGGTTACCTCTACATAGTATTACTCAAGCCATAGCTATTGGGGCAGAAGGCTATGGTAGAGGATACCAGGGAGATTGTTAAAACGTATATGGAGCGTAGCCTACCAGACGTACTTGAGAATGCGAACCGGTATCCTGGCCCCACTGGGCTCCTAACATATGCTGCTGAGAAGAGTCTTAGAAGCCTACTAGACATGCTCCCTAGGAGCCTAGTTAAACTCCACCTTGAAGGCGTGGTCTATGTTCACAAGCTACCCTACAGCCTATTCATACCATACTGTGCTGGCCATAGTGTTAAGAGGCTCCTCGAGAAGGGGTTGAAGACTCCAACGATTGTCGCTAGGCCTGCAAGGCACCTAGACACCTTCGTAGACCATTTAGCGAACTACCTTATGACCATGCAGCACTACTTTAGTGGTGCACAAGCTGTTAGTAGTGTTGAGCTCTACGCAGGCCCATTCATACGTAGAGACGGGTTAACATCATCCTACACGGCTATTAGGCAGGCTGTCCAGAGGCTCATATACAATCTCAACTTCCCTAGTAGAGCTGGGATGCAGACACCCTTCACAAACCTAACAGTAGTTCTTGACGCAGCTAGGAAGAAGCTTGAGAAGGACGAGGCGGTGTATGATGGGAGGCCCTGTGGAGTCCTAGGAGACTATCTTGAGGAGGCTAAGCTATTCGTTAGAGCACTATACGAGGTTCACGGTGAGGGTGACGCCTCTGGTAGGCCCTTCACCTTCCCAATACCAACTATCATGACCACCAGCAAGATACTCTACGAGGACCCAGAGGTCTTCGAGGCAGTCTTTAGGGCTGCAGCATGGAGGGGTACTGGCTACTGGCTTAACACGCGCATCGTAGACCCTGACGCTAGCTTCGCTATGTGCTGCCGCATAAACATTGATGCTAGAGAGCTGTTAAACGCTCTTAGAGCTGGCTCAGGGCTACGTATGAGGATGGCTTTAAGCGAGCTGAAGAGGGCTAGGGAGGAGTATGTGAGGGCTCTAGAGAGGCAGAGGATGGGTGGCCTCTGGGCAGTACCAGACATAACTGGTAGTAAGGCTGTCATAACAGTCAACCTCCCAAGACTAGTACTGGAAGCTGGAGCTGATGACACTAGGCTAGAGGAGCTAATGGAGTCAGTCCTATCGGTAGTCCGTGAAGGACTACTATGGCTCTCAAACCACTATGCTAGGATGGCTCACCGCTACCCAGACTTCTACATGATGCCGCTAGAGTACCTACCAGAAGTGTTTAGGGTTACTGGTACACCATACTTCCTAACAGTTGGTGTCATAGGGCTACCAGAGGCAGCAGCCCTAGCGCTAGGAGAGCCTAGGCTATGGCTTGAAGGCTCTAGGAGACAGTGGCTACAGGCTGCGGAGTGGATGAAGAGGATAGTAGACTACATAGTGTCTAAGACTAGGAGCTGGAGTATGGAGACAGGTGTACCATTCAACGTGGAGGAGGTTCCAGGTGAGAGTGCAGCAGCTAAGCTAGCCGAGAAGGATGCGAGAAGGTACCCTGAGGTCAAGAAGATACTACCAGACCCAGAGAACCCGATCTACAGTACAAGCATAGCACCATACTATGCTCCAATGCAGCTATGGGAGCGTGTAGAGGTTGAA